>NZ_JBIAPT010000012.1:0-256289 GCF_042888425.1 Streptomyces sp. NPDC002889 | reverse complement strand
TTGGAGGCCGAGGTCGTGCAGGGTGACCGCGAGACTGTGGGCGGATTGGAGGGTGTCGGGGTGGTCCTCACCCAGCACCCGCCGACGCCGCTCCAATGTGTCCTCGTCTAGGCGGCGGGCTTCGGCATGGAGGCCGAGGTCGTGCAGGGTGACCGCGAGATTGTGGGCGGAGTGGAGGGTTTCGGGGTGGTCCTCACCCAGCAGCCGCCGACGCCGCTCCAACGTGTCCTCGTGCATGCGGCGGGCTTCGGCATGGAGGCCGAGGTCGTGCAGGGTGACCGCGAGACTGTGGGCGGATTGGAGGGTGTCGGGGTGGTCCTCACCCAGCACCCGCCGACGCCGCTCCAACGTGTCCTCGTCTAGGCGGCGGGCTTCGGCACGGAGGCCGAGGTCGTCCAGGGCGTTGGCGAGATCGTGGGCGGATCGGAGGGTTTCGGGGTGGTCCTCACCCAGCAGCCGCCGACGCCGCTCCAACGTGTCCTCGTGCATGCGGCGGGCTTCGGCACGGAGGCCGAAGTTGTGCAGGGTGTTGGCTAGGTCGTGGGCGGATTGGAGGGTGTCGGGGTGGTCGTCACCCAGCACCCGCCGACGCCGCTCCAACGTGTCCTCGACCCTGCGGCGCGCTTCGGAGTAGCGGCCGAGGTCGTACAGGGCGTCGACAAGGGCTTCGGCGGAGTGGAGGGTGTCGGGGTGGTCCTCGCCCAGGCCGGTGGCCCACGATTGGTACAGGGCGTGGGTGAGATCGTGAGCTGCACGTGGCTGGCCACTTTGGATGAGGTACCGAGCGGCATTGAGCAGTGTCGGCCGTAGGTCGGGGTGGGCGCCGATCGTGTGCCGGGCGGCTGTGAGGTGTGACGTGAGCGTGGCCCATCGCGGCCACGTCTGGGGCAGTTGGGGATTCCCTGGGTCGGCAGCGGACAGCAGCACTGCCAGGTCGTCGTGGATCTCTGCGGTGTCACCCTTGCGAGCTTGGTCGCGCACGATGGCCTGGGTGAGACGGTGGATCTGGACGGTTTCGTGCTCAACACGGGTCAGGCCGAAGCGGGCGAGTGGCTCGATGGCGGACTGAGGCCACATGAGGTCGTTGTGGTCGCCGGGGATGGTGGTCAACCGGCTGCGCGCGTCGGCCAGCCAGGGAGTGGGGATGGGGTCGGGGCCGAGGAAGGATAAGAGGCATAGCAGTGCGATTGCGTCGCGGTGGCTGACGTTGAGCCGTTCGGTGGCGATGGTGACAGTGGCCTTCAGTGAGGCGGGGTACCCGGGGGGGTCACCGTGCGCAAGGACTTTGGCGGTTTTGGTGTCCAGGAGCTGTCGGTAGCGTGCCAGCGGCATCCCTGCGGTCAAAACGCCTACGGCTTGGGCAAGGGCGAGGGGGAGGTCTCCCAGCGCATCGGCCAGCGAATTGGCCTGCTCGGGTTCGAGGGCGGGCAGACGACCGTTCAGGTAGGCCAACGAGTCCTGGCGGCTGAATACGTCCAAGGGCAGTCCGGGGACGGTCAACTGCCATGCGGAGTTGCGGGACGTGATCAGAACGTGGCCGGTCCCCTCGGGCAGCCATTCCTCCAACTTGTCCCGGTCCTCGGCGTTGTCCAGGATGATCAGCCAGCGGTCCAACGTGCGCAGGCGCTGCATCGCGTTACGTGCATTGGCTTCGGTACCGGCCTCAGGCC
The DNA here is from genome assembly GCF_042888425.1 of Streptomyces sp. NPDC002889. Lineage (NCBI taxonomy): Bacteria > Bacillati > Actinomycetota > Actinomycetes > Kitasatosporales > Streptomycetaceae > Streptomyces > Streptomyces sp. NPDC002889. The sequence continues at coordinate 254,619 of NZ_JBIAPT010000012.1, read as the reverse complement.
GAGCCACGTCCAGCCGCGCGGCCAGGTCAGCGTACGTCTGGGGGAGCTGGTCCACTTTTTCGGCGTCGACCCACCAGACGACGTCGTACTGGCCGGCGAAGCGATGCGCATACTCCACCGCGATCTGCGTCTTGCCGATGCCGCCCGACCCATGCAGCGCCTGGACAGCGATGTGCCGCTTCGCGAGCAGTCTGCTCCGCAGATCGTCGATGACCGTCTCGCGGCCGGTGAAGTACGGATTGCGCCGCGGTACGTTCCACACATCGGGGAGACCGGTGCTCGACGGGAAACGTGGCTGCGGTCCGCGTCGCACGACCGGCACGGTGGGCGCAGTCTGCGTGGTGCCGGGGAAGGCCGGTGGACTGGTCGGGGGAACGGGGCCGCGCACCGCCTCCACGAGGGCAGCGGTGGCAGTGGTTTCGTCCAGGCCGTGCAGCTCTTTCCGGAGTAGCGATGCCAGGATCGGCGGCAGCTCGCCGGCTTCAAGCGGCTGGATGACCACCGGGATGAAGCGGTCTCTACGGGCCAGGGCTGCCGTCCACTCCTCCTCGGTGAACCGCCCTGCGGCAAAGTAGGCAGGCGAGAACAGGGCCATGACCGCTGTGGCCTTCGCCAGAGCCTCGCTCATCTTTCTCACGAAGTTGTCGCCGGCGCGCCAGTGCCACACGTCCAGCTCGACCGAGTGGCCTGCTTCCTCGAGGCGCCACGCGACCCACTCCGCCCACTGACGGTCCGGCCCCGCATGACTGATGAAGATCGAATCGGAACCCTCGGGCATCCCCGTCTCCCGTCCCCCGGCGGCGATCACGTGGACGCCGTACCGCAACAACGCCCCTTGTATAGCGCGCCCTGCCCCCGGACACGCTGAAAGTCGATGCATTCCTTCGCACGCTGTAGCGGACCGCCTGGCACCTGCCTCGCGAGGTCGGCTGTGCGGCTTTGGCCGGTGTCCTGCCCGGTTTGGGGTCGTGCATGATCAGGGGGCCGTACGCTTGCCGGCTACTCGGGCAGGCTTGTCCCCTGCCCGCAATGTGTCCGAGTGGCCCCCTGGTCTTGCTCGACGCGGGTCCCGGATCGGGGAGTGTGGGTAAAGCCGTGGAGCCGTCCGTCCCCACCCCCGGGCCTGGTTCTTTTCGCCCCCTTGTGGGCGCGGGCGGGCGACGACGTGCGGGCCCGGTGGCGTAGACATTGAGGGGCAAGCGCGGCGGCGTCCGGTTGGCGCCGCCGCGCCTTGGCGCGGCACCTCTGACCTCGCGTCAGACTGCTACCGCAGTTCAGGAGGCCGGGAATGCAGACGCTCGATGCGTCCAATGTGGTGTTCTCCCGAGCGTCCACCTCTTCCCCCGGATCTGGTGCGCTGGTGTCTTTGAAGTCTTCCGGGGGCCACTCGGGCGCACGGCGGGCGTGGGACAGGGCCGGGCCCTCGGGGGTGTGCTGCGAGTGGCGGCTGATTGGCAATGATCCTGCTCCCTGACCGACTACGGGCAGCGAGCGTAGCGAGCCTTGATGAACGTAGTGAAAGTCTGTCCGCGCAGCACCAGCGGGCGCTGTCCGGTCCCGGTAGATGCTGACATTGCGATCCCAGCTGATAGTTGACGGTGGCCGTGATCGGCTTTGCTTGTCGGTCGACGAGCAGAGGTTTCGGCCGCGCCTGCGGTGCTGGCTGGGCGACGGGGTCGCCGCTCAGCTGGGTGTCGCACGGCAGACGGTCAGCGGGTGGAAATCGCAGTATGTCGCCTCGGTCTGGCGAGGCTGTCTGATCCGCTTGCGCAGGCTGACCTTGTGTCCACATCAGGCGTCTGCGGAGTGGAGGAGCCGCTTGTAGCAGCACAGGGCTACCGCGAGGCTGACCCTTGCCTACGCGGCAATCGTTCCAATCGCCTGCCGAGGTGAGCGAATGCCGCCACACTTGGGGAGCAGTGCTTCGCGACGACGCTCCGCCGGGGGAACTCATGCACCACGACGCTCCGCTAAGAAGTGGTCACATGCATCGCTGGGAGGGTGATCTGCTGAATGTACTGCTGGCCATCCTGCCCGACCCCGAGCTGGACCAAGAGGTGGCAGAACGACTAGCGCGCCAGCTGCGGTCTGAGATAATCGAGTTGGATGTCGAATCGGTCTGTCCCGCGTCCCACGCCCCGGTTCCTGACGGGGCGAAGGGCACCGATGCGGTCACGCTCGGGGCCATCGTCGTAGCCCTGAGCGCGTCTGGTGGCGTATTCACCGCACTCGTTGAGACAGTGCGCGACTGGCTCGGCAGGTCCTCTGCTCGGCACCGTGTCTCGCTGACCATCGACGGAGACACCATCGAACTGGAGCGGGCATCCGTCGCTGAGCGGCGAGACCTAATCGATGCCTACATCCGGCGCCACACGGACAGTTAGCCATGGGACGCCGAATGGCGCTGCTAATCGCGACATATGACTACCAGGACAGCGGGCTGCGGCAGCTGACCGCTCCGGCGCACGACGCCGAGGCGTTCGCGGCGGTGTTGAGAGACCCGGCCATCGCCGGGTTCGAGGTGACCACGCTGGTCAACGAGCCGCATCATCGCGTGGGGGAAGCCATAGGCGACTTCTATCGCGATCGCCGCCGCGAGGACCTGACCCTGTTGTACTTCACCGGCCACGGCCTTAAAGACGACGAGGGACGGCTGTACCTGGCGATGACCAACACCCGTCGCGAGAGTCTTCTGTTCACCGCGCTGGCTGCCGAGCAGGTCGATCAGGTGATGGAGAGCTGTGTCTCGCGGCAGAAGGTGCTGGTACTCGACTGCTGCTACAGCGGGGCGTTCCCAGCCAGCCGGCTTTCCAAGGCCGACACGGCGGTGCATGCGCTGGAGCGGTTCCAGGGCCGCGGTCGCACTGTGCTGACCGCATCGGATGCAACCCAGTACTCCTTTGAAGGAAACCAGGTCCACGGTCAGGCGGTGCAGTCCGTGTTCACCCGCTTCTTGGTGGAGGGCCTTCGCGACGGCGGCGCAGATCTCGATGGCGATGGCAACATCACCCTCGACGAGCTGTACGGCTACGTCCACGACCGGGTCGTCGACGAGATGCCTCAGCAGCGGCCCAAGAAGCAGGACAACGTAGAGGGCCGCATTGTTATCGCCAGGAACATCAACTGGACGCTTCCAACGCACCTGCGCAATGCGCTTATCAGCCCGATGGCCCATGACCGTCTCGGCGCACTGGACGGACTCACCCACCTGCACCGGGTCGGTAACGAGCTCGTTCGCCAGCGCGTTGTCGGCGAGATCCAGCGTCTCGCAGACGACGACAGCAGGATGGTGTCGGCGGCAGCTGCGGCACGGCTCCAGGCAATCCATCCCCAGGCACCCGGAAGCCCCTTCGGGGCCGCGCCGGAGCCGGCATGTACACCGGTAGCGGAGCCCACCCTTGAGGTGCAGCCAACAGCGTCCAGCATCGCTCGCTCCCAGGACAGCACCGCCGCAGGAAGCCCTGCGCGCGACCGCCCTCCGCACCTCCTGAGCCGCACGCACCCGAGCCGGACCTAGCGAACCAAAAGAAATACGCGGCGAATATCGACCCGTCCAGCCTTCCAAACTTCGGAGTCCAGCCCCAGCCTCAGGCCCAAGAAGCGGCGGGGCCCGTCGTTCCTGATCAGGACCTGATCAAGCAGCTCCTCGACCAGATGGAGCTGAAGTACGTCGTCGACGACGAGGGTGACCTCGCGGCGCCGTGGGAGGACTTCCGCACCTACTTCATGTTCCGCGGCGAGGACGAGCAGCAGATCTTCTCGGTGCGTACCTTCTACGACCGTCCGCACCCGGTCGAGGAGCGCGCCAAGATCCTCGAGGCGATCGACGACTGGAACCGTCGCACCCTGTGGCCCAAGGTCTACACCCACACCCACGAGGAGGAGGGCACCCCGGCCAGCCTGCGCCTCATCGGTGAGGCCCAGATGCTGATCAGCACCGGCGTCAGCCTGGAGCACTTCGTGTCGTCGACGGTCAGCTGGGTCCGCGCGGCGATCGAATTCGACGGCTGGCTCGTGGAGCAGCTTGGGCTCGAGTAAATGACCTCTTCGCCTCAGAGCTGGCAGCCGCCGTCCTGTACAAACGCTTCCGCAACCTCATCTGTAGGACACGGTCTTAGCGGACACGGGTGAGGTTGTTCAGGTGGTCCAAGTAGTCGCGTCCTGCTGCTTCGTTGGCGAAGTCGCGGTTGACGATGGAGGCCAGTTCTCGGCTGACCATGAGGAGCGAAGGGAGGGATTGCCGGCCCCCTTTAAGTGCCCATTCGCCGTAGTTGACGGCCTGCTCTAGATCGCCCTGCCGGGCTGCCACCACTCCGAGAGTGATCCGGGCTTCTGCCATCCTCATGGGTGCCCGCTCGGCGCCGTCGAAGTCCGTCCCGGCGCGGATGACCTCGTGGGCAAGGTTCTCCGCGAAGCGGTCCTCTCCGAGCAGTCGGTAGCAATCCATCGCGTAGAAGTCGAACTTCGCCGGGTCCACTACGAAGTGGTGGTCAAGGTTCTCGGGGTAGGGCATTCCTTCGAGGAGCTTCCGGCCGCGATCGAGCGCTACCTCGGTCTGACGACGGTCGCCGAGTCGGGCCCAGCCCTTGGCTTCCTGTGCAGCGAGCTGAACGGCAACGCCCTGGTTCGGTGCTGCGTCGGTGCCTGCTTGGGAAGCAGCGAGGATGCCTCGGTAGTCGCCCGTGGTGAGTGCAAACCAGGCCCGCATCTCATGCGCCCAGCCAGCGATCTCGGAATTGTCTGCTTCACGGGCCAGGGACAACGCCGCTCGCCGCGTGCTCTCGGCTGCGGCTCGCTCTCCCATGTCGTACTCGACACAGCCGATCAACAGAGCGAGCCAACCGGACAGCGTGAGTACCTCACGGTGCTGAGCAAGTGTGAGCCGCTGAGACTGGAGACCAGCCACCCGCTTGAGCCACTGCCGCCCTTCCACTGCGAGCTGATCGCTCGGCAGGTGAGGGTATTCGGAGCACAGCCGATCGGTGGTGATCCTCAGCGCATCCAGGGTGGCGCCGTCGACGTCGGAAGCCTGCAACCGGCTGATGATGTCCAGCGTTTCCATACCGCTGGCCGCGATGATCTCGGCGTTTCCGTCCCGTGAGCTGGCGACTGGGAAGATCGCGTGCGTCACGGTGCCGAAGGTCGCCGCAATGATCGGCTGGTAGAACTCGCTCGGCGTGACTTCGCCGGCCTCCCACCGCTTCCACTGCCGAATCATGCTGGCGCCTTCAGGCAGGCGCTTTGAGGAGTGCGCGCGCAAGGCGGCCACAGCTTCGCTCTGGGACCACTGCCGGGCTTCTCGCTCCGCCGCGATGCGTCGCGCCCATGCCGGACGATCGTCGCTCATGTGCCCTCCCATCGGGGTGCCTGCTTCGAGTCTGGCATCCCAGAAGCCGGTGACACGGGGGGTGACAGGGAGATGGCACCAAGGCTGTCCCCCAGTGACACCACGCCTGTCACTAGTTGCACGAACACGGAGCGCGCACGGTGGATCACAAGTCAGGCGCCGCCCGACCGGCTTGCTTCTCCAACTCGGCCACCCGGGCGGCTAGTTTTCGAATCTCGGAGTGGATTGCGTTGATCTCATCGCGCTCAACAGGCCCGGTCGCAGCTTCTGATTCGATCGCTGGCGTCTGCACGAAGTACCCCCGCGTAGGTACTGAGGTGACCAGCCCTTCGTCCATCAGGATCTGGAGCGCGTTGCCGATCGTCACCGTAGTGACCTCGAACCTGTCTGCTAGCTCGCGAAGCGAAGCAAGGCGATGCCCCGACGGGAGCGGGCCTCCGGTGATCTCCGAGCGCAAGACGTCGGCGATTTGCACCTTCTTGGGCCTCGGGTCGTGGGCAGCGATGGTCATGCATCGAGCGTATCCACTGAACCGAACTAGTGCACCGTATGACGCACTAGCTCTTGTGATCTAGTCTGCACTAGTGCACTCTAGTTCATGATGTTGCACGCGCTACTAGTCGAGAGGGCGGCGCCCAACCGCCAAGTAGTTCGCCGCCCTCCCAATCCCCTGAAAGGGAGTTCCATCATGCGTCAGATCCCTGTGGACACCGCCGCGATGACGGTGATGCTCATCCAGGCCCCTGAGCCGAAGATCAAGAACCGGGAGACCGGTGAGGTCGCGATCGACAAGCAGTCCGGTAAGACGCTGTTCAACGTGAACGTCGCGGTGATCGTGGACGGTCGCCCGGACGCGCTGACGATCGTGGTCGCCGAAGACGGCATCCAGCCGGACCTGTTCCCGGGCGCGCCGGTGGCTCTGCCCGGTCTGGTGGCCCGCCCGTGGGAGAACGACTTCGGGCACGGCATCAGCTACCGCGCCACCGCTGTGATGGCGCAGCAGGTCCCGGCCGCCGCCAACGGCAAGGGCTGACCGCCATGTCCGGTGGGACGCTCTTAGCACTGGCGGTCATCGTCACCGCCCTGCTCCTGGTGGCCCGCGTCAAGGCCCCCGCCGTGTACTGGACGTTGGTCGGTCTCCCCGCCGCTCTGTACCGGGTCCTGTCCTCCTACCGCCCGACGATGGAAGCCTGTGAGCTGACCGTCGCCCCGCCGTGGTGGAAGGTCTTCGCCCGCAAGCTGTCCGCCGGCGACAAGGAGACGCGCCCCGGAATCCCGAAGATCCGCGGGATACGCCCCACCACCACCGGGCTCCGCCTTCGCCTGCGGCTGGCCGCGGGTCTGGCCCCGGACGACGTGGTCAAGTCGGCCGAACGGCTGCGGCACGCCTGGGGCATCTACTCCGTCCACGTCGCCGAGATCAAACCCGGCGTAGTGGACCTGCGGCTGACCGGCCTCGACGTGCTGGCCCGGGTACGCATGCCGCGCCGCCTCGCCGTCGGTCCGCTGTCGGTCACCGTGGCCCTGCGGGAGGACGGCCGGCCCTTCGTCCGGGACTACCAGGACATCCCGCATGCCCTGACGCTGGGTGCGAACAAGTCGGGGAAGTCGATGTATCAGCGCTGCCTGATCAAGGGGCTCGCTCCGCTGGATGTGGCCGTGGTCGGGATCGACTGCAAGCGGGGTGTGGAGCAGGGACCTTTCGCCCCGCGGCTGTCGGCGCTGGCCACCACTCCGGATCAGGCCGACGGGCTGTTGGATGCCCTGGTTGCGGAGATGGAGGAGCGTTTCGACCTGCTGTGCCTGCACCAGGGCATCGCGCCGGGCACGCCGCTGGAGGACATCACCTCCGACATCTGGGGCCTGCCGAAGAACCTGCGCCCGGTCCCGATCGTGGTCCTGATCGATGAGATCGCCGAACTGTTCCTGATCACGTCCAAGGCCGACGGCGTCCGCCGGGACCGCATGGTGACCCAACTGGTCCGCCTCGCACAGCTGGCCCGCGCGGTCGGCATCTATCTCGAGGTGTGCGGGCAGCGCTTCGGCTCCGAACTCGGCAAGGGCGCAACCGCCCTGCGTGCCCAGCTCACCGGCCGCGTGGTGCACCGCTGCAACGACAAGCAGACCGCCGACATGGGCCTAGGCGACGTCAACGAACTCGCCGTCATCGCCGCGACCAGCATTGCGCCCGAACGGGCCGGTACCGCCATCGCGGGCGACTCCTCCGGCGGCTGGTCCCGCATCCGCACCCCCAAGACGACGCTGGGTGAAGTCGCCGCCGTGTGCCGCGAGTTCGCGCACCTGACCCCGGACATCCCGGCCTTGACGGCCTTCCGCCCCCACGACACGGCGCCTGCCGACGCGTGGGAGCTGGCTCCCGAGTCCGTCTGACTCGCTCCACCCTCACGGCCGGCGCGACCGCTCGCGCCACGTCCCTACCCCTCCCATGCCCGAAAGGAGAAGCCGCCGTGACCTCAGGCAAGCGCACCACCGGCCGAACGGCCAAGCCCAAGCCCAAGGCGTGTCCGGACTGCCAGACCGGCCAGGTCTCCGAGGCCTTCAAGGTCGGCACCCGCAGCAAGCGCGAGAGCACCGACCGGCAGGAAGCCCTGTGTCTGACCTGCTTCGGCACCGGTCACGCCCCCGAGTAGATCCCCGCCGGGACCGGGCGGCAGGACCTGTGAGCCCCGCCCGGCCCTGGCCCCCAACCCCTTGATGGAGGTGAAGACCCGTGACCCGCTCGACTCGTTCACTCCGGCTGGATGCCGTGCTGGTGCAAGCCGTGATCGCCGGGGCGCTGTCCTTCGCCCACCTGCACGACTTGGCCGCCGCTGCCGGACAGGACGGCTGGAAAGCCTGGGCCTATCCCATCAGCGTCGACCTGCTGCTGGTCGCGGCCTGGCGACGCCTGCGCATCCTGCGTACCGACGGAGGCCCGACCCGCGCCGCGTGGACCTGGTTCGCCGTCGCGCTCGCCGCCTCCCTCGGTGCCAACGTGGCCACTGCGGGACTGCTCGACCTGAACAACGTCCCCGACTGGCTGCGCATCCTGGTGGCCGGCTGGCCCGCCCTCGCGTTCCTCGGCGGAACCCTCCTCGTCCACACCCCCGAGCGCCCGCGACCCGAGGCTTCCCAAGAGGTCCGGGTCACCGACTCGGCTCCGGACATCGCCATTGCTCGCGAGGCACCCGCACCCGCTCCGGCTCCGGCTCCGGCTCCGGCTCCCGAGCCTGACCCCGTTCCGGCTCTGCCGCCCGCCATCCCCGTACCGCCCGCCCTGCTGGCGCATGCCCGCAAGGTCGCCGACGCGCACCACAACACCACCGGCACCCCGATCGACCCCGCAACGCTGCGCGTCCGCCTCGGCGTCCCCGCCCCGATGGCCGACGCGATCGCCGCCCAACTCGCCTGACCCGGAAGGAAGAAGAACCCCTGTGATCCGTGACCCCGCGGACCTGACGGCCACCGACTACCTCGACGGCGCCCGGGAAATGGCCGCCGCCGATCGCCCCTATCTGGCCCACCTGCTCGCCGAGGAAGCCGCACGGCGCACCACCGACCCGGCCACCGCCCACAGCATCCGCGCTTGCTTCCCCGACCCGACCACCGGAAAGGACTGACCGGCTGTGAACGTCGAACTGCCGCTGATCGCCGTCATCGCCATATTCGGCTACTTCGGGATCAAGCGCCTGCGCCCGCCGACCTGGCTGATCGTCGTGCTCCTCCTCGGCGGCTTCCTCCTCGCCGACACCTTCCTCGCGCCGACCATCGAGTCCGGCACCAAGGACGGAGTCGACTCCGTCAACGGCACCACCAAATAGCCCAGACCCGGAAGGGAGACCCGCCGTGATCCGCCCCGAGGACCAACTGCGCCACGGTCATATCCCGGCCGACCTGATTCCACCGGGCACCGACCCGCGATCGGTCGTCATCGTCCACACCACGCCCCGCTCATGGGTCGGACCGGTGGTCTTGGTTTTGGTCGCCACGGTCGGCATCTGCGGCCTGGTCTACGTCACCACGGTCGTCGTGCTGTCCCTCGTGCAGGTCGCTACCGCCGCTGCCGTCGCGGTCAAGGCCGCGATTCCTGCCCTGATCGGTGGTGGCGGTCTGATCACCCTCGCCCTGAGGGCGCCCAAAGCCCCGCGCAAGTGACCGGCCCCCGGAGCGGCCTCAACGGCCAAGCATCCGCCGCTCCGGGAGCCGTGCCCCCACCCGATCTCACAACCGAAGGGAACGCCCATCATGACCCACAATGCGGCTCGCGCTGCCCGGATCTGCCCGGACTGCGACGGCTTCCCCGTCGTCGCCGTCACCACCGGCACCCGCAACCAGGACGGCATCCGCGCCACGCTGCCCGTCGTCTGCCCGGCCTGCCACGGCACCGGCACCGCCCCCCACTGGCTCGTCACCACCCGCCGCCCGAGTGCGCATCTTCACCAGCTCGCTGTGTCCTCGTCCGGGCGGGAGGCACACCGGTGATGCGCCGATCCGCCACCTCCCGACCGACCTCCATCCATCTGTTCTGCGGCGCGGGCGGCGACTCCGACGGATTCCGCCGGGCCGGCTTCGACGTGGTGCTGGGTGCCAACCACTGGGCACGGGCCGTCGAGACGCACGCCGCCAACTTCCCCGAGGCAGAACACCTCTGCGTGGATCTCGACCACTACGACATGCGGCGACTGCCCAAGGCCCGCGTCCTGGTCGGCTCCCCGATCTGCACCGAGGGCAGCCCCGCCGACGGCATCAGCCGCCCCAAGCCCCCGCCCACCCCAGGACAACTGGATCTCCTGGAGGAAGGGCCGATCCAGGACGCCGCGTGGGAGCGGACCAGGGCCACCGCCTACGACATCCTGCGCGCCGCCGAGGTCCACAACTTCGACGCCGTCGTGTGCGAGAACGTCCCCCGGTTCGCCACCGCCTGGCCGCTGTTCTCCTGGTGGCTCCAGGCCTGGGAGATCCTCGGCTTCCGCCACCAGATCGTGTCCGTCACCGCCGCACACATCGGAGCGGACGACAACCCGCACGCCCCGCAGTGGCGGGACCGCATCTTCATCGTCTTCACCCGCCGGGAACTGCGGGCAGCGAACCTCGATGTCCGCCCGCCCGCCTGGTGCTCGGGCTGCGAACAGGACGTGTCGGCGGTTCAGTCCTGGCGCAACGGCCGGAAGATCGGCAAGTACCGGCAGCAGTACGACTTCCGCTGCCCCAACCCCGGCTGCCGTCACCGGATCGTCGAACCGTACGTACGCCCCGCAGCCAGCGCGATCAACTGGACCGACCCCGGGATCCGGATCGGCGACCGGCCCACCAAGGGCATGAAGCCCCTCGCCCTATCCACCCTCCGCAAGATCCGTCTCGGGGTGGACAAGCACCGGGTCCCGTCCGTGGTCACCGTCAACCACAGCGACCAAGGCGACGGCCGCGCCTTCCCTGCGCTCGCAGCCCCCTTGCCCACCCGCACCGTCCGGATCGGCGACGGGATCGCCATACCGCCTCTCCTGGTCCCCGTCGGCGGCAGCTGGAACACCGACGCCGCCACCGTCACCGTGCCCATGCGCACCCGCACCACCCGCGAGAGCGAAGCCCTGCTGGTGCCCGGCCCGTTCATCACCGAGCACCGAGGCGGCGGCTCCACCACCCGAGGCGTCAGCGATCCGCTGGCCGCCATCACCGCCGGCGGCAACCACCACGGCCTGGTCATCCCCTACCGCAAGGGTGGCCCGACCACGACCAGGACGCCGCTGCACACCATCGCCACCCGCGAGTCGGCCGGCTTAGTCCTCGGCACCGACAGCACCCCCGCTCAGATCGACGTGGAGGACTGCTACTTCCGCATGCTGTCCGCCCGCGAGCACCTGCGCGCCCAGCGCTTCACCGACGACTACACCGTCATGGGCCACGGAGGCGAGCAGACCAAGCAGGCCGGAAACGCCGTGCCCGCCAACGTCGCCCAGTGGATCGCATCCGCCCTCCTGGAGGTGCTCTGATGCCCCACACCTACGAACTGGCCGCCGCACCCGAGGTCTTGGCGCTGACGCTGTGGCAGCCATGGGCGAGCGCGATCGCCTACGGCACCAAGCGGATCGAGAACCGCACCTGGCCCACCGATCACCGCGGCCTGGTCCTCATCCACGCCGGACGCACTACCGACCCGAACGCCAAGGACGCGCCGCTGGCCCGCCCGTTCCTGCGCCGCCCCTACCCCAAGGGCGCGATCGTCGCCGTCGCCCGCCTCGACGGCTGCCACGAGGACGACGGCTGGTGCACCCTCTGGTCCGCACGCGGCAACTGGCACTGGCGACTGTCCACCGTCGTCCCGCTCGCCGAGCCGCTGCCCTGGCCCGGTGCCCGCGGCCTGTGGACCCCGCCCCGGGGCCTGCTCGCCTCCCCACTGCTCGTCGACGCGATGGGGGCTGCCCGTGCCTGACCTGCTCGATCCGACCACCCTGGGCGACCTGCTCAGGGTGGCCTCAGCCCCCGACTTCGACCGCTGGCAAGACCAGATCCGCAAGACGGGTGGATGTGCACAGCCCATCCACCTCACCGGATGGTCCCTCACCCGCGACAAGACGACTCGGCAGGTTCTGCACACGTACTCCACAGAGGACGAGCCCGGCGGCCGACTGCGCATCGCCTGCGGCAACCGCCGCGCCTCCCGCTGCCAGCCCTGCGCCTACCTCTACGCAGGCGATGCCTACCGCCTCGTCCGCGCGGGCCTGTCCGGCGACACCGCCATGAACATCCCGGCCGCCGTACGGGAACGGCCCCGGGTCTTCGCGACGCTGACCGCCCCGTCCTTCGGCCGCGTGCACAACATCCCCGACACCGGCCGCTGCCGCTGCGGTACTCGCCACACCGCCGACGATCCCGCCCTTGGCGCTGCGCTCGACCCGGAGACGTACGACTACGCGGGCACGGTGTTGTTCAACAACCACGCAGGCGAGCTGTGGCACCGGTTCATCAACCGGCTCCGCCGCGAACTCGCCGCCTCCGCCGGCCTCACCCAGAAAGCGTTCAAGGAGGCTGCCCGGCTGTCGTTCAACAAGGTCGCCGAATTCCAAAAGCGCGGTGCGATCCACTTCCACGCCGTCATCCGCATCGACGGACCCGACGGGCCCGCCACCTTGCCGCCCAGGTGGGTCACGACCGAACTCCTCATCCGCTGCATCGAGGCTGCCGCCGCCCACCCCTACGTCACCGCCAAGGTGCCCGCCGCCGAGGACCAGCCCGCACGCACCCTGCGCTGGGGCACCCAGCTCGACATCCGCCCTATCCGCGCCTTCGACGACGGCAGCGACATCAGCGAAGGGGCAGTTGCCTCCTACGTGGCCAAGTACGCCACCAAGGCCGCCGAAACCACCGGCACCCTCGACCGCCGCATCGGCGAACTCGCCGAACTCGACCAGCACCGCGTACCTGAGCACGCCCGACGCCTCATCCGTGCCTGCTGGGACCTCGACCCGCTTTACCCCGAACGAAGGCTGTGGGCCTGGGCGCACATGCTTGGCTTCCGCGGCCACTTCCTCACCAAGTCCCGCCGCTACTCCTCCACCTTCACCGAACGCCGCCAGGTCCGCGCCGACTACCGCGCCAACGAACAACGCCAAGTCCTCGGCCTCCCAGAACCCGACACTACCCTCGTCCTCGCCGACTGGCGCTACGCCGGCCACGGCCACACCCCCGGCGAATCCGCCCTCGCCGCATCCATCGCCGAAGACATCCGCCTCAACCGAGAAACCGCCCGTGAAGCCATGACGCTGGGGGAGGGGGTGTGACGTGACGACAGCAGCCCGATCGAGCGGGATGCTCACCCTCGCTGAGGTCTGCAAAGAACTGAGGATCTCGCGATCGACGTTCTACGACTGGCGTGCGAAAAGGCGTGCTCCGCGCTGCATCAAGCTCCCGAACGGTGACCTACGGGTCCGTCGGACTGAACTCGACCATTGGCTCGATGGTCAGGAGGACACGGCCTGATGGAAACGACTTTCGACGTCCGGATCTACAAGATTCTGGCCTACAAGGGGAAGCGCAAGACGAGCTACACCGTGCGCTGGGTGGTCGCCGGTAAGGCGTACCGCGAGACGTTTGGGACTTCGGCCCTGGCCGACTCGTTCCGCTCCGACCTGATCTCCGCCACGCGCCGCGGTGAAGCCTTCAGCCTGACCACCGGGCTACCGGTCTCCCACCAGTCTGGAGCGAGCACGGTCAACTGGTACAACTTCGCGCTCCAGTTCACGGATGCTCAATGGCGCCGTACGTCTGGTAACAACCGTAAGAACGTTGCCAAGGCACTGATGACGACAACCATCGCCCTCCTACGCACACCCTTGCCGAGTCGCTTCGCTCCCATCGATGTGCGGACTGCGCTGCGTGAGTTCGCCTTCAACACCAACCGCCGCGCTGACGCACCGCCCGAGGTGTCCACCATCCTGCGGTGGGTGGAGCGGAACATCGAGTCCATGGCGGCCTGGGAGGATCCTCGACGGGTCGAGGACGTGCTCCACGCTCTCGCGACCAAGCTGGACGGCTCTACTGCAGCAGCCTCCTCGATCAAGCGCAATCGCAGGATTCTGAACGTGGCCATGGAGTACGCGGTGAAGCATGGCACCCTGCGCTCGAATCCCCTGCCAAAGGGACGCGGGACTACCCCCAAGACATCGTCAGCCGTGGACAAGCGGTGCCTCATCAACCCGGACCACGCCGCTGGCCTGCTGGGCTGGATTTGGCGTCGTCCTCGTGGTGGCCGGCGGCTGCACGCCTTCTTTGCCACGCTGTACTACACGGGACCGCGGCCGGAGGAGGCCGTCGCCATGCGGGTCCTGGACGCACGGCTACCTGGCGAGGACGAGGAAGACCAGTGGGGCGAGCTGCTGATCCACACCGCGCAGCCTGAGGTGGGGAAGCGATGGACCGACACCGGCGAGGTCCACGAGGAGCGCGGACTGAAGGGCAGGGCCAAGGACGACACCCGCGTGGTGCCCTGTCGCCCGGCGCTCACTCGCATCCTTCGCGACCACATAGAGGCAGAGGCACTGAAGCCAGGAGACCTGCTTTTCCCTGGGGAGAACGGGGACATCCTGTCCGGCTCGGTATTCCGCCGCGCCTGGCGGACCGCTCGAAAGGAAGTCCTACCGCCCGAGGAATTCGCCTCGCCCCTTGGTAAGCGCGTTTACGACCTCCGCCACACCTGCCTGACGACGTGGCTCAACGCGGGTATACCGCCAGCACAGGTCGCCGAGTGGGCAGGCAACAGCGTACCGGTCCTGCTCGCCACGTATGCCCGGTGCATCTCCGGTCAGCTCAGGGATCACCAGAAGCGGATCGAGGCCGGGGGAGACCTCCCCGACCTGACGGAAGATCGCTGAGCCACCCCCCGAGAACTTCGACACGTATTCGACAGGGCCACCCGCAGAAACCCGGTGACAGCCGGACAGCGCCGGACCGTCCTCGTGATCACTGAGGGCGTTCCGGCGCTTACGCGTCCGCTACCGCCCACCCGCTAGGGTGCCCCTGACCAGCAAAAAGGCCCTCCCGGGAGGAGGGCCGATCTTGGTGTGCGCTGTGCGCCCCCGGCAGGACTCGAACCTGCGGCCAAGCGCTTAGAAGGCGCCTGCTCTATCCACTGAGCTACGGGGGCCGGATGGTGGCCTCGGTGGCCTGGAGCCCCACTCGGGTGGTCCGTGACCTTGCCGGGACAAGGATAGGGCTCCGATCGCCTTGGCCCGGTTGCTTCACCTGCGTGGCACGATGTGGAGGTTCGGTGAAGCGAACCGATAATCGCAGGCAGGTGCGATTCCCGCACGGCTTTTGACGTCTCAGGTCTCGGGTGTTGTGCACTCGTTATGCCTGCGTCCCACTCATCCCGTGTGTCCCGTCTGTCTGATCGGCGCGCAGAGAAGGCCATACGCTTCAAAAAAGCGCCAAAATTGGGCATTCTTCGCATGTGGTGACCATGGATGCACGGCCTCAGCTCATCGACGCACTTTCCGCCCTGCGCGACCGTGTCGCCGCCGTGCGTCTCCACCTTCCTCTGCCTGGTGCTCCACGCGCCAGGCAGACCCGTGACGAACTGCTTGCCCAGCTCGATGACTATCTCGTGCCCCGGCTGAAGGAGCCCGAAGCTCCGCTTCTGGTTGTTGTCGGGGGATCCACCGGGGCCGGGAAGTCCACGCTCGTCAACTCCCTTGTGGGGCGCCGCGTCAGTGAGGCGGGGGTGCTCAGGCCGACCACGCGTACGCCCGTGCTGGTGTGCCATCCCGACGATCACCACTGGTTCGCCGGGCAGCGGATCCTGCCGTATCTCACCCGCGTCCGGCCGCCCTCTCAGAACGAGACCGAGGCCGCACGCGAGCGGGAGCGGGAGCGGGCTCGTGGCCTCACGCCCGGAGCGCGGACGAGGGCGGCCCGGGCCGAGCAGAACTCGCTGCGCGTCGAGACTGCCGCCTCCCTGCCCCGCGGGCTTGCCCTCCTCGACGCCCCCGACATCGACTCGCTCGTTGTCGAGAACCGGCTGCTGGCCTCCGAGTTGATGTGTGCCGCCGACGTCTGGGTGATGGTGACCACCGCATCGCGTTATGCCGACGCCGTGCCGTGGCATCTGCTGCGTACCGCCAAGGAGTACGACGCCACGCTCGTGTCGGTGCTGGACCGGGTGCCGCACCAGGTACTCGCCGAGGTGTCGCGGCAGTACGCGGCACTGCTGACCAAGGCCGGGCTGGGTGATGTCCCGCGCTTCACGATCCCGGAGCTGCCCGAGTCCACGGGCGGGGGCAACGGACTGCTGCCCGCCAACGCCGTCGCGCCGCTGTTCTCCTGGCTGGCGCACCGCGCGCAGGATCCGGCGGCGCGGCAGCAGGTCATGGCGCGTACGGCGGGCGGCGTGATCGCGTCCCTGAAGAGGCGGATGCCCGAGCTCGCGGGCGCGGTGGCCGCTCAGTACGCGGCGGCCGTACGGCTCACGGGCGCGGTCGAGGACGCGTACGAGAAGGAGCGCGAACGGGTGCGTCGGCAGCTGCAGGCCGGTGCCGTGCTCGCCGGGGACGCGAGGACGCGCTGGCGCGGCTATCCGCGCGACAGCTCCGCGGACGAGCTGCTGGACTCCCTGGTCGCCGGCCTGGCCGCGTTGCTGCAGTGCGCGGTCGCCGCGGCCGACGAGCACATCCAGGAGGCGTGGCGGCGCGAGCCCGCGGCGGGGGCACTCGACGAGCACGGCCGGCTCGATCTCGAGGCGGGGGAGCGGATCGGGATGGCCGTACGCCGCTGGCGGCGGGAACTGGAGGAGCTCGCCGAGGAGGAGGTACGGCGGCTCGAGCGCAAATCCGCGCCCGACCCCGAGACGGTGGCCGCCCTGGTCGCGGCGGCGCTGCTGGGCGGGCGGCGGGCGCGCAGCGCGGGCGAGCAGCTGGCCGAGCGGATCGGTGCGCAGGGAGCGCTGCGGCTGCGCGACAAGGGCGGGGAGCTGGTGACGACGTACATCGACCGCGTACTGCACAGCGAACGCGACCGGCGCCTGGCGCCGCTCGACGCACTCGAGGTGACCCCCGAGCCGCAGGCCGAGCTGATCGCCGCGCTGTCCCAACTGCAGAAGGAGAAGTGACCGCGGATGACCGCCATCACTGACGACGAGAACGCGGCCGGCGAGAGCGCGGCCGGTAACAGCGCGGCCGGCAGGCGCGCGTCCGGCGGGAGCGGGCATGAGGCGGCCGTGATCGACGACGCCGTGGCGTACGTGACCGCGGCGGTGGCGGACGCGAACGGGGCAGAGGCGGGCGGGGGCCGCTGGGACGACGGGCTCATCGCACGGCGCGCGGACCGGCACGACGACGGCGGCGGTGGGGAAGCGGAAGGCAGCGACCAGGAGCTCATCGGGGACGAGGAGCAGCTGCCCATCGGCGGGGCGTACGTCGGGCCGCTACGGGTCAGGCTCGACGCCCTGCGTGAACTCCTCGGGCTCTCTCAGACCAGGCTGGACGGACGCACCCTCGCGGAGGCCGGACGGGTGCTCGACGAGGCCGCGGCCCGCCAGCGGCTCTCGGCCAGGCACACCGTCGTCGCCATCGCGGGGGCGACCGGCAGTGGCAAGTCGACGCTGTTCAACGCGCTCGCCGGGGTACCGATCTCGGAGACCGGGCTGCGCAGGCCGACCACCTCTGCCCCCATCGCCTGCACATGGTCCGACGGAGCGGCAGGGCTGCTCGACCGGCTCGCGATTCCCGGGCGGCTACGGCGCAAGCCGCTGGCCGGCGGCGACGGCGACGAGGAGCTGCACGGGCTCGTGCTGGTCGATCTGCCCGACCACGACTCGGCGATGGTGCGGCACCGGGAGCAGGTGGACCGGGTACTGGCGCTGGTGGACGCGGTGATCTGGGTCGTCGACCCGGAGAAGTACGCCGACGCCGCTCTGCACGAGCGCTATCTGCGCCCGCTGGCCGGGCATGCCGAGGTCACCTTCGTGGTGCTCAACCAGGTGGACCGGCTGCCCGGCGAGGCGGCCGACCAGGTGCTCGACGATCTGCGCCGCCTCCTCGACGAGGACGGCATGGCGGTCGGCGAGCACGGTGAGCCGGGGGCCACCGTGATGCCGCTGTCGGCGCTGACCGGCGAAGGGGTCGGCGAACTGCGGGAGATGATCGGGACGTTCGTGCAGGAGCGCAGCGCGGCGGCGCGCCGGCTGTGCGCGGACGTCGACGCGGCGGCGGCCAAGCTGCGGGCGGTGTACGTCGCCGGCGGCCACAACGGCCTGGGGGAACGGGCCCGCCAGGACTTCACCGCCCGGCTGGCGGAAGCGATCGGTGCCACGGCGGCCGGTGAGGCGGCGGAGCGCGCGTGGTTCCGAAACGCCGGGCGGGCGTGCGGTACTCCCTGGCTGAGGCTGTGGCGCTGGTACGAGCGCACCCGCATGCCCAGCGCCGCCCGGGTGGAGCCGCCGGCTCCGGCGGAGGAGGAGTTGACGGCACGGCAGCGGGTCGAGCAGGCGGTCCGTACGGTCGCGGACGAGGCGGCGCACGGGCTGCCAGGTCCATGGGGGCAGGCGGTGCGTGAGGCGGCGGTGCGCGGGGCGGAAGGACTTCCGGAGGCGCTGGACGAGCTGGCGGTACGTGAAGCCGAGGCGATCGGCGGGAGGCCGCAGCGGCCCGCGTGGTGGCCGGCCGCGGTGATGGCACAGGCGGCGATGACGCTGCTTCAGATCTTCGGCGGGCTGTGGCTGGTGGGCCAGATCGTCGGGGTGCTGGAACCCGGTCTGGTGCCGCCGGTGCTGGTGATGCTCGCGGGGATCGTGGGTGGTCCGCTGGTGGAGTGGGCGTGCGCGGCGGCGGCCCGGGGGCCGGCTCGTCGGTACGGGCAGGATGTGCAAAGACGGTTGCAGGAGGCGGCAGCCGCGTGCGGGCGGGCGAAGGTGCTCGATCCGATCGCGACGGAGCTCATGCGGTACCGGGAGGTGCGGGAGCAGTACGCCACGGTGTCGGGGCCCACACGGCCGGGGGTGGGGCCCGGGAGGGCCGGGCGGGCCGGGGTCGGGGCCGTTGCCCGGACCGGGGCATCGTTCGGGTGACGGGATTGTCCACAACCGCTCCGTTGTCCACAGGGCTCAGCAGGTTCTTCCCGTCCGGTCCAGCATGGAGAACGACCGGTCCGCGGTGACCGGCTCAATGCAACCGGACTGCAACCGGACGGGGAGGTGACCGTCATGAACGACACCATGGTGACGGTGGTGGGGAATGTCGCCACGAATGTGGAGTACCGGGAAACGGCGACGGGCGGGCTGGCGCGATTTCGTTTCGCGGTGCCGTCGCGGCGGTGGGATCGCGGCAGCGGAATCTGGACAGACGGACACACCAGCTTCTACACGGTCTTCGCATGGCGGGCGCTGGCGATGAATCTGGCGGGTTCGGTGTCCGTGGGTGAACCGCTTCTGGTTCACGGTCGGTTGAAGGTGCGCGAGGAGGAGGGGGACGGCAGACGCAGGACATTTGTCGACATCGACGCGGTGGCGGTGGGGCACGATCTGACCCGCGGTACTTCGGCATTCCGGCGGGTGGTGAAGGCGGAGCCGAATGCGGTACTCCCTGGTCGCGCGGGACACGCTGGCCAGGCAGGACGCCCTGGTCAGGCGGGACGCGCCGGACGGGTGGGACAGTCGGGCCAGGCAGGACACCCGGGGCGGGAGGGCCGTGTCGATCGGACCGGACGTCCCGCTGTGACGGAGCATCACGAGGTGGCCGCCGCGCCGGTTCCCGTGCCATGAGCGGACGTTGTGGAGATTTGTCGGCCCAGTCGCGTGGAAAAGGGGTGTACGGAGGCGAACGGCCGGGCGGGGGATAACGATTCCGATTCGGAATGGTTGTCTGACGGTATGACGGGGCAGCCGGCGCTGTGCCGTCCATAGGATTCCCGAGTACTCACGGGGCACTTGAGTCTGCAGGCGAGGCACTCCCCCCACGCGTCACAGCGCCCGCGCGCCCCGCGCGAAAGGTCTCGCCCGGAGGGGAATTCTGTGTTTGCTGTGTTCTCTGCGCCTGTCGTCCGCATGCGGGGCGCCGCCCGCCGGCTCGCCGCCGCGGCCGTGCTCTCGGGCCTGATCGCGACGGGTTCCCTCGCCGGCGCGGGGATGGCCGCCGCCGATGACGGCGCCCAGCACCAGGGCGGCGCGGTCGCCACTCTCGACGGGCTCAAGACCTTCGACCAGGCCGTGCTGCACACCAACGGCGAGAGCCACCAGATCCCCGCCGGGCTCTTCGAGATGACGGTCGACGGCGGCGGCCGGCTGAAGACCTACTGCACAGACATCCACAACCCCACCCAGGACCAGGCCAAGTACCTGGAGACCCCCTGGAGCCAGACCTCGCTGGGCGGCAACGGGAACGCCGGCAAGCTCCGGTGGATCCTGGAGCACTCCTACCCGCAGATAGACGACCTGGCGGCGCTGGCCGAGCAGGCCGGGACCGGGCCCCTGTCGGAGCAGACGGCCGCGGCCGGCACGCAGGTCGCGATCTGGCGCTACTCGGACGGCGCCGATGTCGACGCCGTCGACCCGCATGCGGAGAAGCTCGCCGACTGGCTGCACCAGCAGGCCAGGGCCACCGCCGAGCCCAAGGCATCGCTGAGCCTGGAGCCGAGCGCGGTCTCCGGCAGGGCGGGGGAGCGGCTCGGGCCGGTGACGGTGCGTACCGACGCAGGACAGGTCACCGTGGCGCCGCCCGCCGACGCGGCAGCCAGCGGAATCAAGATCACCGACGGGGCGGGCAAGCCGGTCACCTCCGCCGTGAACGGCAGCAAGCTGTACTTCGACGTTCCCGAGGGGGCCGTCGACGGGTCGGCGACGCTGAGTGTCGGGGCGACCACCTCGGTGCCGGTGGGCCGGGCGTTCGCCGGGGTCACCAAGAGCCAGACACAGATCCTTGCCGGCTCCAGCGAGTCCACCGTCGCCGCGCACGCCACGGCGACCTGGGCGAAGGCGGGCGCGATCCCCGCACTGTCCGCCAGGAAGAACTGCGCCAAGGGCGGCGTGGACATCACGGCCTCGAACAAGGGTGACGCCCCGTTCACCTTCGAGCTGGTGGGCTTCACGCACACCATCGCGGCGGGAGAGTCACGGACGGTGACCATCCCGGTCGCCGAGGACCAGGCGTACGACTTCACGATCACCGGGCCCGACGGATTCCAGAAGAACTTCAAGGGGGTGCTGGACTGCAGGACCACCGGTGCTCCTGGGGAGGGGACCGAGGCGCTCTCGTCGCAGCCCAGCCCGGCCGCGGCCGGCAGCGTGTCCGCGGGCCTCGAGGGGGACCTCGCCGAGACGGGCGGCTCCAGCGCCACCCCGGTGATCGCGGGTATCGCGATCGTGCTGGTCCTGGTCGGCGGCGGTGCGGTGTTCTTCCTCCGCAGGAAGAAGGCGACGACCGCCGACGAGTGAGCACGTGACGGCACGCTGGGTCACTGTGCCGAGTGACGGGCCCGGTACGCGAGGTGACTGCGTACCGGCCGCGTGCGCGGAGCCGGGCGGGGCGACCCTGCGGCCGGGCGCGCAGATCGCGGGCGTGGAGGGCACGGGCGGTTTTCGCCGAGGGACGGACGTACGGCAAGATGGGTGTATCTGCCCACCCACTGCTTGCCGGACGGTTTCTCTTGGCTGAGTACATCTACACGATGCGCAAGACGCGCAAGGCGCACGGCGACAAGGTCATCCTCGATGACGTGACGCTGAGCTTCCTGCCCGGTGCGAAGATCGGTGTGGTCGGCCCCAACGGCGCCGGTAAGTCCACCGTGCTGAAGATCATGGCCGGCCTTGAGCAGCCGTCCAACGGTGATGCCTTCCTTTCGCCCGGCTACTCCGTCGGCATGCTTCTCCAGGAGCCTCCGCTCGACGAGTCCAAGACCGTCCTGGAGAACGTCCAGGACGGTGCCGCCGAGATCATGGGCAAGCTCAAGCGCTTCAACGAGGTGGCCGAGCTCATGGCGACCGACTACTCCGACGCGCTGATGGAGGAGATGGGCAAGCTCCAGGAGGACCTGGACCACGCCAACGCCTGGGACCTCGACGCGCAGCTGGAGCAGGCCATGGACGCGCTGGGCTGCCCGCCCGGCGACTGGCCCGTCGTCAACCTCTCGGGTGGCGAGAAGCGCCGTGTCGCGCTCTGCAAGCTGCTGCTCGAAGCCCCCGACCTGCTCCTCCTCGACGAGCCCACCAACCACCTGGACGCCGAGTCCGTGCAGTGGCTGGAGCAGCACCTCGCCAAGTACGCCGGCACCGTCGTCGCCGTCACCCACGACCGGTACTTCCTCGACAACGTCGCCGAGTGGATCCTCGAGCTCGACCGCGGCCGTGCCCACCCGTACGAGGGCAACTACTCCACCTACCTGGAGAACAAGGCCTCGCGTCTCAAGGTCGAGGGCCAGAAGGACGCCAAGCGCGCCAAGCGGCTCAAGGAAGAGCTCGAGTGGGTCCGCTCCAACGCGAAGGGACGTCAGGCCAAGTCCAAGGCCCGCCTCGCGCGCTACGAGGAGATGGCCGCCGAGGCCGACAAGATGCGGAAGCTGGACTTCGAGGAGATCCAGATTCCGCCGGGCCCGCGTCTGGGCTCCGTCGTCGTCGAGGTCAACAACCTCTCCAAGGCTTTCGGTGAGAAGGTCCTGATCGACGATCTGTCCTTCACGCTGCCGCGCAACGGCATCGTCGGCATCATCGGCCCGAACGGCGCGGGCAAGACCACGCTGTTCAAGATGATCCAGGGTCTGGAGACGCCGGACGCCGGCTCCATCAAGGTCGGCGACACCGTCAAGATCAGCTACGTCGACCAGAGCCGTGGCAACATCGACCCGAAGAAGACGCTGTGGGCCGTCGTCTCCGACGAGCTGGACTACATCAACGTCGGCCAGGTAGAGATGCCGTCCCGCGCCTATGTCTCCGCCTTCGGTTTCAAGGGCCCGGACCAGCAGAAGCCGGCCGGCGTCCTGTCCGGCGGTGAGCGCAACCGCCTCAACCTGGCGCTGACCCTCAAGCAGGGCGGCAACCTGCTGCTCCTCGACGAGCCCACCAACGACCTCGACGTGGAGACGCTCTCCTCCCTGGAGAACGCGCTGCTCGAGTTCCCGGGTGCGGCCGTGGTCGTCTCCCACGACCGCTGGTTCCTCGACCGGGTCGCCACGCACATCCTGGCGTACGAGGGCGACTCCAAGTGGTTCTGGTTCGAGGGCAACTTCGAGTCCTACGAGAAGAACAAGGTCGAGCGGCTGGGTGCGGACGCCGCCCGTCCGCACCGCGCCACCTACAAGAAGCTCACGCGGGGCTGAGGAACCAGGATCGTCATGGCCCGCCATATCTACAGCTGTCCCCTTCGCTGGTCGGACATGGATGCCTTCGGGCATGTCAACAACGTCGTCTTCCTGCGGTATCTGGAAGAGGCGCGCATCGACTTCATGTTCCGGCTGGCGCCGGGGGACGGTTCACCGTCGTTCTCGGGCGGGTCCGTCGTGGCCCGCCACGAGATCGACTACGTACGGCCGCTGGTGCACCGGCACGAGCCGGTGATCATCGAGTCGTGGGTGACGAAGATCAGCGCGGCCTCACTGACGATCGCCTACGAGGTCAAGGAGGCCGACGACCCGCGGCAGGTGTACGTACGCGCCTCCACGATCGTCGTGCCCTACGACCTGGCGGCCGCCCGGCCGCGCCGCATCACCGCGGAGGAGAAGTCCTTCCTCCAGCAGTACCTGGACGACGACGCCAAGGGTGTTCTCGTCGCATGACCGCATCGGCGCCACTGCCCGTACAGACCCTGCGTCTCGCCGATGATCGGGAGACGGAGGATCTCGCCGCCTTCCTCGCGCGGCTGATCCACTACGACCGCGCCGCGGCGGTCCGGCTTCAGGCGGGCGGTGGCGCGCTCGCCGTGTTCGGCCGCCCGCCCTCCTTCGAGGTGCTGGCGATCCGTACGGCACGGCTCGGCGAGGACGTCGAGCTGGATGTGACCGTCTCGGCCGGCGAACTGCTGGAATCCCTCGGCGGGGCGGATGTCACCGTGCCCGCCGCCGTCACCGGGCCGCCGTGGGCGGGCGTGCTGCCGCCGCGCGGCGGCTGGCGCGAGCTGCCCGGCCTGCCCGAAGTGGCCGCGATGCACGGCGCGGTGGCCGCCGCGGTCACCGAGTTCCGTACCCGCGACGAAGCGCTGCCCGCCGAGCGCCGCACCCGTGCCGAGCGGGACCGCATCGGGCGCGAGATCTGGTCGCGCACCGTCGGCGGTACCGGGCTGCCGCTGCGCGCCGTACATGCCGCGCAGTCGCTCGGCTTTCTGCGTCCGGGAGTTCCGGTCGCGCTGCTGTCCGCCGGCGTCTGGCTCAGACTGCGTACACCCTTCGGGTCTGTCGCCGTCCGCACCGGCGGACTCGGCACCCTGAGCGTCACCCCGCGCCAGGCCGGCTGACGGCGGACCGACGGGCAGGCGCCCTGGTTGCCTGTCGGCGTCGTCCGGGGCAACTGCATGGGCAGCGCCAGATTCTGGGCCGCCGTCAGGCGGTGAAAGAGGCTGCGGCAGGCGGTCGCGGGGTCACCGGTTCACCATGGACGCCGCGGCATAGGTGAGATAGCCCCACAGCCTCCGCTCGTGCTCCTCCGACAGTCCGAGCTCGTCGACCGCCACCCGCATGTGCCGCAGCCAGGCGTCGTGCGCCGCCTGGTCCACGGTGAAGGGGGCATGACGCATCCGCAGCCGCGGGTGGCCGCGGTTGTCGCTGTAGGTGCGGGGGCCGCCCCAGTACTGGATCAGGAACAGCGCGAGCCGCTCCTCGGCCGGACCGAGGTCCTCCTCGGGGTACATCGCCCGCAGCACCGGGTCGTCGGCGACCCCCTGGTAGAAGCGGTGGACGAGACGCCGGAAAGTCTCCTCGCCGCCGACCTGCTCGTAGAAGGTCTGCTCCTCAAGTGTCCCGTGCGGAATCTCGTTCAACTGGATGAGCCTCGCAATATGTCTCGGGTCGGCCCCGAGAATGACGGCCGGGGTCCGGGGCAGGCCCCCGGGGAATGCGCTACCCGTCCATGGTCTCAGACGCACCGGCGGAGGACCCCGGCCCTAGGACCACCGGCCGGGACCACCGCAGCCGTACGGCCTGCGGGCGGCTCGCCTCCGGGGCGGCAGCGCAGGAAAGTGGAGGCATGGCCGCAGTCCCGGACCCGTTCGCCGCAGCCGCCGTCGAGGAGCGGCTGTCCTTGGTGCGCGAGATCGTGGCCGGCGGCGGACTGACCGACCCCGCCTGGCGGGCGGCGTTCGAAGAGGTGCCCCGGCATCTGTTCGTGCCGTACTACTTCGACACCCGCGCGGGTGCCTACGAACGTCTGTGGTGCGAGGACCCCGACCCGGTGCGCCGGGACCGCTGGCTGCGCGGTGCCTATGAGGACGGGCCGCTCGCCACCCGGGTGCGCGACGGCGAGCTGCTGTCCTCCAGCAGCCAGCCCTCGCTGATGGCCCTGATGCTGGACGCACTCGAGGTCACCGACGGGGACACTGCGCTCGAGATCGGCGCCGGCACCGGCTACAACGCGGCCCTGCTCGCGCACCGGCTCGGGGACGGGGCGGTGACCAGCGTGGACCTGGACCCGGAGATCACCGAGGCGGCCCGCTCGCATCTGGCCGCGGCGGGTTACCGGCCTGCCGTGGTCACCGGGGACGGGGCGCGCGGCTGCCCCGAGCGTGCGCCTTTCGACTGCGTCATCGCGACCTGCACCCTGCCGTCCGTGCCGTCGGCCTGGCTGCCGCAGTGCAGTCCGGGCGCCCGGATCGTGGCCCCGCTGTCCACCGGGCTGATCGCGCTGCGGGTGACCGGTGACGGGCCCGCCCGCAGCGCCGAGGGCCGCTTTCTGCGGACGTCGGCGTACTTCGTGGCACTGCGCGGCGGGGCGCTGCCCGTGCGGGGACGGACCGGCCGGGTGCCCCGCCGGGTGAGCGACAACGATCTCTTCCGCTTCCTGCTGACGCTGACGTCGGGCAGCCTCGACCCGCATGAGGCGCTCTCACTGTGGGAGCGGGAGCGCCGGCCGGAGCGCAACCGCTTCGGGGTCACCGTCTGCGGAGACCGCCAGTGGGCGTGGCTGGACGACCCGGAGGGCCCGTACATCTGGCCGCTCGGGGGAGGGCGGGAACGGCCGGCCTAGAGGCGAACGGCCGGCCTGGACGGGCACGGCCGACCGGGCGGGCACGGCCGACCGGGCGGGAAGAGCCCGGCCCGGACGGGAAGAGCCCGGCCCGGACGGGAACGGCCGCCTTGGACAGGAAGAGCCTGTCCAAGGCGGCCGGTGTCCTCCGCGGACTCAGCCCCGGCGGACGGTGATCGTCGTCCAGGCGCCGACATGCACCCGGTCGCCGTCGTTCAACGGGATCGGGACATAGGGCTGGATCGGGTCCTCGGCGCCGTTCAGCGTGGTGCCGTTGGTGGAGTTCTGGTCGACGACAGCCCAGGAACCGTCGGGCTGCTGCACCAGCACCGCGTGCTGATGCGAGACGCCCGGATCCTCCGGCGGCACGGACAGGTCGATGTCGGGGGACTCGCCCGTGGAGTGGCGGCGCCGGCCGATCGTGATCTGGCTGCCGGTGAGCGGCAGATGCTGCTCGGGGGAGTACGCGGGCAGATTCAGCCCGGTCGCCTCCGGGCCGCTGCGCTGCATCATCGCCAGGAAGTACTCCCGGTCGGGGCCGATCACAGCAGTCCAGCCCGCGGGAGCGGACGGGTACTGCGGCTGCTGCGGCTGTCCGGGGTGCTGACCCTGCTGAGGCCGGGGCTGCTGCTGGTACGGCGGCGCACCCTGGTAGCCCTGCGGACCTTGCGGACCAGGACCTGGCCCGTTCGGCGTCTGGGTGCCCGACGGAGGCGGCAGCATCCAGTCGTCACCGCCGCCAGTCTGCTGCGGCTGCGGCGGAGCGGGCGGAGCCGGCTGCTGGAAGGCGGACGGCATCGGCGGACCGGGTTGCTGCTGGTACGGCGGCGGGGGTGGCGGACCGGGTTGCTGCTGGTACGGCGGCGGGGGTGGCGGACCACCCTGCTGGAACGCCTGCGGCGGCTGCTGCGGGCCGGGCGGCTCGTGGCCCAGCGGCTCGGCGGGCCGGTTCATCTGCGACGGCCGAGAGCTCTGGTACTCGTACGCGTCGTGCTGCTGGGGCGGCGGCGGGGGCCCCTGGCGCGGCGGCGCGGGCGGGCCCGACTGGAACCCCGGCGGGAGGTTCAGCCCGGCCGACTGCTGCGGGGGCGGTGCGACGGGCGTGTAGGACGTCGCCGTGTTGGTGAGGAAGTTGTACCGGCACTCTTCGCAGAAGGGAGCCATGGCCTCTCGCGGCGTACGGCACTGCGGGCAGAGCTCGGCCTGAGCGGTCGCGTTCGGATCACCCGGGCCCGGGTAGCCGTACCCGGGCGGAGGCGGGAATCCGCCCGTGGGAGCGCCGGGAGGCGCCATGCGATGGCCGCAGACCTCGCACCAGTCGTCGGAACCCGACTGGTGTCCGTTCGGGCAGGTCGGCATGTCGGCGCTTCCCCCTCTCCTCGTCCGGCCTCTGGGCCGCTGTACGTCGTGCTGTTGCAGGCTACTTCTTGACGCGAACCGTCTTCGTGGAGCGCGTCTCGAGGGTCATCTCGTCCGCCTCCGCGACCTTTGCCTTCAGTCGCACAGTACCTGTCGCCGCATCGACGACGTCCACCACCTTCGAAAGGAGTTTCGCAGTGTCCTGATTCCCCGAGTCCGCGGCGAGCTGTACGGCACGCCCGAGTTTGGCGGTCGCGCCGTCCACATCGCCCGACTTGCGGGCTTCCAGCCCCTGTTGGATGACCTGGGCCAGTTCGGCCTGACCTGTGTAGTGCGCGACCTGGGGATTGATCGAGGTCGACGCCGCCATGTCGTCCGTCCACACGGCCCGTACGAGGCCCTGCGACAGCACCTGCGGAGCGCCGCCGTCCGCCGCTGGAACGATCAGTGAGACGCGGGCCGCCAGCATCTCCTGGCCGATCCCGGCGTCGGGCACCTGTACGCACACGTGGTAGTCGCGGGACTCGTCGCCCCATGAGCCGGTGGGATAGTCACCGGCCCGAGGTCCCGCCTCGGTGCGCCGCCCGGTCAGTTCCTCGACCGCCGGCGCGACCTGCTTGACGAACTTGATCTCCACACCGACGGGCGTCCACAGCCGCAGCGCCACGTCCGCGACCTCCTTGCCCATCGCGTTCTCCATCATCTGTGTGAAGTCCGTGGCCAGACCGCTCGGGTCGGCGACGATGTCCGCCGTTCCCAGCAGGGCCGAGGCGATGCCGGTGACCTCCTTGACCTCCCAGTCGGTGCCGACCCCGCGGGCGTCGCAGGTGAAACGGCCTGCGCAGGCGTCCAGGGCGGCCCGCAGATCCTCTGGCGACTCGTGTTCGTTGCGCCCGTCGGTGAGCAGGATGCCGTGCCGGATCGCCACGTCACCGGTGGCCAGCAGCCGGTCCGCCAGCTTCAGCCAGGTCCCGATGGCGGTGCCGCCCCCGGCGCTCAGGCGGCGCAGCGCGTCCTTGGCCTGGGCGCGGGTCTGTGCGTCGGCGACGGCGAGGCGCCCGCCGCCCGGGAAGACCTCGGTCGCCTGATGGGTCCCGGCGACCACCGCGAAGGCGACACCGTCGCGCAGGGTGTCGATGGCGGCGGCCGTCGCGTCCCGCGCATTGCGCATCTTCGTCGGCGGATAGTCCATCGAGCCGGAGCAGTCGACCATGATCACTACGGCGGCGTCCGGTGTCCGCCCCGGTATGTGCGCGGGGGACGCGGACGCCCCGGTGAGCGGGACGCCGCCGCTGGTGCCGCCTCCCGTGGAGGTGACGGTGACGATCGCGTTGACGTCGCGGCCACCCTCCGGAAGGAACTCGTTCTGGTACACCTCGACGGAGAACTGCGGCACCTGGGACTTGGAGAATACGGCCATCTGTTCGGCTCCTCGGGACTCCGCCTGGGCAGAGAGAAACAACACGTCATCGGTCAGGGCGGGTCGGCCTCCGCAGCGGCGACTCGGCAGGGCTCATGCTGTGCTGTAGGCCGATCCTGCCCCCGGCTGCGGCACGGCGAACGGCAGCACCGCAACAGTTACGTTGTCGTGGCCGCCGCCGTCGAGCGCATGGCCGACCAGCACCTGCGCACTGTGCAGCGGCCGTTCGGCGGCATCCGCGGGGACCGCGCGGGCCATCTCGTCGGCGCCCTCGGCGTAGTTCCACAGGCCGTCCGTGCAGACCACGACCACACCGGACCGGTCCGGCTTGAACGAGGCGGTGTGCGGCTCCAGTTCGTACGCGTCCGCTCCCAGCCAGCCCGTGATGGCGTGTGCGCGTTCGTCCGCGTACGCCTCCGTCTCGTTCATCAGACCGGCCGCGACCATCTGCGCGGCCCACGAGTCGTCCTCGGTCAGCCTCGCCGGCGGGCCGCTGCGGTCGTCGGGCACCCAGTAGGCGCGGCTGTCGCCGACCCAGCCGACCACCAGCAGACCGCCGGCAGCCACCGCGCCGACGATCGTGCAGGCGGGAGCATTCTGATGGCGGCCCGAGTCGTGCTCCATGGCTTCTCCCCGACCGGCGTCCGCCGCCAGGGAGTTGACCGCGGATGCCGCCGCGACGATCGCCTCGTGCATGGCCTGCTGCGGATGGGTGCCGCGCGGCAGCGACTCCAGCAGCTGCTCGTTGGCGGCGCGGGCCGCGGCCGCGGACGCCTCGTCCGGGCGGGTCGCCGACGACACCCCGTCGCAGACGACCGCGACCACGGCAGGCGAACCGTCCGGCAGGGCCGTCGACGAGACCGCGAACGAGTCCTCGTTGCGGTGGTGGCGCAGACCGCGGTCGCTGACCGCTGCGACCGAGCCGAGCTCCTGCTCCATGTGGTCCCGCTCGCGCGGCTGGGCATGACCGCAGTTCTCGCAGTAGCCGTCGGTGTCGACCCGTCCGGCCCGGCACGCCACACAGAGCTTGGCGGCGGCCTCGGTGGCCGCGGCGGGCTGCGCGGCGGCACGGGGGTCGGCGGCCACGGCCGTACCCGGCTGGGGTGCGGGCAGCTCGAAGTCCCCGGAGGCCTTTGGCGCCGCCGGGTGCCCCGGCGGAATGTCGTAGCGCACGCCGGGGCCCGGTAGCGGGTCGCCGTCGGA
Organism: Streptomyces sp. NPDC002889; assembly: GCF_042888425.1. Lineage (NCBI taxonomy): Bacteria > Bacillati > Actinomycetota > Actinomycetes > Kitasatosporales > Streptomycetaceae > Streptomyces > Streptomyces sp. NPDC002889. The sequence goes on along the minus strand of NZ_JBIAPT010000012.1, from coordinate 224,643 downwards.
GTCCGTGCCCGGCAGATCGCCGGGCCGGTGGGCCGACGCGGGAGTGCCCGCACTGCCGGCCTCGGCGGCCGGCCACGCAACGGGCGTGCCGATGGCAAGGGTCGGGCGGTCCTGACCGCGCCCGGCGGGTACGGCCGACAGGTCGTACCCGCAGGCGCCGCAGAACAGATCACCCGGCGCCTGAGGTTCCCCGCAGCTCGGGCAGTTCGGCCCGGCGACAGGCTGTGGCATCTGCGACATCAATCACACCCACGTCCGGGGGCGGTAGCGGTTCGCCCGCTCCACCAGCTCTATGCGCTCCTCGCCGCGCTGGGCGAGCCGGGCGAGCACCCGGTAGGAGCGTTCCAGTCCGAAGCGCAGGCCGCGTTCGTCCAGTTCGCTGCCGAGCAGTACGGTCGGCGTGCCCGCGTGAGGCGCGTACGGCGTGTTCGGTGCGGGCGGTACGGGCGGCCGGGCCCCGGGACTTCCGGAGAGTACCCAGTCCAGAGCCGTGCCGAGTACCTCCGTGGACAACTGCTCGCGGCGCACCGCGTCCAGACCGAAGCCCCCGAGGGCCTCCACCTGCGCGGCGGCCGCCGACAGATCGTCGATGAGCGGTTCGTGCACGGCGCGTCGCCGCAGCCTCGCCCGTACGGCCGCGACCCGCGCCGCCGTGTAGTGGATCGACGCCTCGGGAACCGACTCCAGCGTCCGTACGGCTCCTGCCCGGTCGCCCGCCGCGAGCTGCACCCGCGCCAGACCGAACGCCGCGCTGACATAGCTGGGGTCCGTCGTCCACACCAGGCGGTAGTACTCCGCCGCGTTGTCCAGCTGGCCCAGCACCTCGGCACAGACGCCCAGGGCCAGCTTGGGGGCCGGCTCGCCGGGGAACGCGTCGTAGATCGCGTCGAAGGAGAGCGCCGCCGCCTCGTTGTCCCCGGTCACCAGGGCGGTGATGCCCCGGTACCAGACGACGCGCCAGTCGTCCGGCTGCTGCTGCTCCAGGGTGGTCAGCGCCCGGTCCGCGGAGACGAGCTCGCCCATCTCCAGCCGGGCGCGCAGCTCCCGCAGCCTGGTCTCGGGCGAACTCGTGGGCGCGGAGTGCAGCGCGGTGATCAGCTCGGCCGGTGCGGAGGCCATCAGGCCCGCCAGGAAGCCGGCGTTCGGATCGGTCGCATCGACGCGGGGGACGGGCAGCGCGAGCGAGATCGCACGGGTGTCGAGCACGGCGAGCTGCGGCGCGAGAGCAAGGCTCGGAGGGGCACCGGTGAGGGGCCCCGACGCCGTGCGCGGAGCGGGAACGGCGGCCCGCGCCCCGGCCCGTGCGCCCAGTTGGGACACGTCACCGGTCAGCTCCGTGAACAACTGGGTGTCCGTCACCCGCAGTTCCGCTCCGAACAGGGTCGACAGCGCCGGTCGCGGGCGGCCCGTCTGGAGGGCCACCACCTCCCTGAGCACCCCTGTCAGCTGCTCCGCCATCTCCTGAGCGGAGGCGAACCGGCGCGCCGGATCGGGGTCCGTCGCCCGCACGAGCAGCCGGTAGAACGACTCGTAGGTCCGGAAGACCTCGATGTTCTCCGGGTCCGGCAGGGAGTCCACGAACACATTCGTATAGCCCTGGAAGTCGAAGGTCAGCACCGCCAGCGTGCGCGCCACCGTGTAGAGGTCGGAGGCGACCGAGGGACCGGCCTCCGCGACCTCGGGCGCCTGGTAGCCGACCGTGCCGTAGATCGCGGACTCGTCGTCGTCCATCCGGCGGACCGCGCCCATGTCGATGAGCTTGAGCTGGTCCTGCTGCTGGATGGCGTTGTCGACCTTGAAGTCGCAGTACAGCAGGTTCCTGCTGTGCAGATGGCCGAGCGCCTCCAGCGCCTCGATCCCGTACGCGCACGCCTGCTCGACGGGCAGCGGATCGCGCCGCCCGTCCGGGCCGCGCCGCTCGTTGGCGATCTCCTTGAGCGCCTTGCCGCCCACGTACTCCATGACGATGTAGCCGTCGAGAGAGCCGGTGCGCTGGTCGAGGTGCTCGACGAAGTTGTAGATCCGCACGATGTTGGAGTGCTCGATCTCGGCAAGGAAGCGGCGCTCCGAGATCGCCGCTGCCATCGCGTCCTGGTCGCCGGTGTCCAGCAGACCCTTGAGCACCACCCACCGGTCCGAGACCGCGCGGTCCACGGCCAGGTACACCCAGCCCAGGCCGCCGTGGGCCAGACAGCCCATCACCTCGTACTGCCCGTGCACGATGTCGCCCGCGGCCAGCTTCGGTACGAACGAATAGGGGTGCCCGCACTTGGTGCAGAAGCCCTCCGTACGCCCGGGCCGCTCCCCGCGCGCACGCCCGACCGGGGCGCCGCAGTCGGAGCGCGAGCAGTACCGCTTGCGCTCGGGAACCTCGGGATCGGCCATCACCGCCGAACGCGGGTCGGGGCGCGGCACCTCCGGTACGGACACCAGCCCTGCACCCAGCCGGTTGCGGCTGGACGCGCCGGTCGAGGAGCCGGAGCTGCGCACCGAGACCGACCGGGTGGAGGTGCTGCTCCCGGTCAGGGAGCGAGACAGCCGGCCGGACACCGAGCGGCGCGAGGACGCCGAACGCGACGAAGCCCGCGAGGAACGCGAACTGCTGCGCGCCGACCCGGAGTCCCGACCGCCGGCGGTGATACCTGTCGGCTGGGAGGCGACCATCCCGTTCGCCGAGACGACGGGCGCGAGACCGCAGGTGTCGCAGTACAGCTCGCCGCCGCCCATGTCCTCGTAGTGGCCCTCGCAGCCGGGGCGCTGACAGTTGTTGATCTCGCTCACGAATCCCCCCTGCGGTCGGCGGGCCCGGAGATGCCTCCGGGCGCTCTCGGCACCAGGACCTCTGCGGCCGCATGCTGATAGCGCAGCACCGCCTGCTCGGCGACGCGCAGATCGCACGGAGCGCTCCACAGCATCCGGCGCGCCGCGTCGTACCGCTCGATCAGCAGCGGGTCCTCCGCCATCCCGTGCCGGGCGACCTTCGCCTTGTACGCGTCCAGGCGGCCGCGCAGCTCGGCGCGGACCGCCAGCGGCGCCGTGACCGCCGTCAACGACTCACGGGCACGCAGCAGTTCGTCCTCGGCCTCGCGCTCCAGCGACTCCAGCAGCGGCGACAGCCGGTGCCACTGCGCGTGCCTGCGGTACTCGGCGGCCGTGGCGAGCCGTTCCTGCAGGACGGTCGGTGGCCCGCTCACCGCGGGCACCTCGGAGGCGGCGATCTTCGCCAGCACCTCGCCGCGGGCGGCACGGGCCTCGGTCAGCGTCCGGTCGGCGCGCGAGAGGACGTCGCGCAGCCGCAACAGCCGCTCCTCCGAGTCCTGGCGGACCCGCAGCACCGCCTCGATCTCCCGGCGTACGTCCTCCAGGGCGCGCGCGGCCCGGTCGTAGCGGTCCGTGTCGGGCCGGCCGCCGCCCGGCGCCGAACTGCCCTGGGCGGAACGCCAGAAGGCGAGCGGGTCGGACACCACCTGGACGCGTAGCGCGGACAGCTCGTGGGTGATGGACTCCAGGTCGTCGCCCGAGGGGTGCTCGCCGGGCCGCACGCCCACCGAGTGCGCCAGCGAACGGGTGCGCTGCAGCTCGGCGGAGAGCAGATCTATCCGGGCGGGCAGCGCCGACCACACCGCGTCCGCGGTCACCACCATGTCCAGCGAGCTCGCGTACAGCTCGTTCATCCGCGCGACCAGCTCCGCGAGGGTGAACTCCTCGGAGAGCCTGGCGGGTCCGGTGATCGACGGTGCGGGCCGGGCCGCCGGGCTCGCCACCGTCACACTGCGCCCGCGCAGCCGCTCGGTCAGCTCGGCCAGGTCCTCCCGACTGGGCCGGTTGCGCCGGGCGCGCACCTCACGGATGTCGTGCAGGGCGGCGGTGTACGCGTCGAAGTATCCCCACAGCAGCGTGATCGCCTGCTCGGCGTCGTTCCAGCGCTCCTTGGTGACACCTGTCAGCTCGGCGCCTTCGAGGAGCCTGCGGCCGGCGTGGTCCTGCAGAGCGAGGAGCGAGGTCTCGACCGCCTCGTGCTCCGCGTCGAGCCGCGCCATCGCGCGGTCCACCTCGTCCCGGTCCATCACCGGCCCGTGCGGTCTCCCCGCGGAGCCGGGGAAAGGTCCCGCGACGCCCATCGATCACCTCTCCGTTCGTACGCACTGTTCCTGGCGGACCAGGCTTGTTCTCTAGCCGGCCTTGTACTTCGGCTGCGGCGGCCCGGATATCCCGGGCAGATCCGCGGCCAGCCACTTGTTGTACGCCTGCATCCAGGGGCCCTTGCGATAGTCGACCAGCACCTGGTTCACCCGCTTGACCAGGTCGTCGTTGCCGAGCTTGGTGGCGACGCCGTAGTACTCGGTGGTGAACGGCTTGTCGCCCTTCAGCTCCACCGCCGGGTCCTGCGCGGCCTGGCCGGCCGCCAGCGCGTTGTCCGTCACGACCGCGTCCACCAGCCCCTGCTGCAGCCTGACCAGGCAGTCCAGCTGATTGGGGACCGTGTACAGGTCCTCGTCCTGCGACTGCCCGTCGTGCTCGTCCCTGAACGTGGCGCCGAAGCTGTTCCGCTCCAGGGCCTCGTACGCCGTCGAGCCCTCGGCGGAGCAGACCCGCTTGCCGGTCAGAGACTTGTCGTACCCGGTGATGGACGAGCTCTTGGGCGCGAGCACCTGCTGGCCCGCCTGGAAGTACGCCGTGGAGAAGGCGACCTGGTCGATCCGGGCACAGTTGATCGTCATGGTGCGCACGACGACGTCCACCGTGCCGCTGTCCAGTGCGGCGACGCGCTGGTTGGTCGGTATGGCACGGAATATGACGGCCTCGCGGTCGCCGAGGATGTCCTCGGCGATGGCCCGGGCCAGGTCGATGTCGAAGCCCTCGATGCCACCGCCGGCCGGATTGCGGTAACCCCAGCGGTAGCTGTTCTGGTCGACGCCGACGATCAGCCGGCCCCGCTCCTTGATCGCGTCGATGGCGGGCCCGTCCGCCCCGGACGGCTGGAGCGAGGCCTCCGGCTCCTTGCAGTCGTCCGCCTTCGCGGAGGCGGACGCCGTCCCATGGCCGGCAGGCGTGGAACTCAGCGCGTCCGCGCCGCCCTGGGACAGTGGCAGCAGGGTGACGGCCGCGGTCAGCGCACAGGCCGCGGCCATCCCCGCGACGCCGCCCCAGCCGCGGAACCTGGCCCTCGTGTCCGACATCGCTCCCCCTCTCACCGGTACTCCGAAAGCCTGCGGTTGATCCCGAGGATCGCGCCGACCGCGCCGAGCACGGCCAGGGCCGCGGCCCCGACCGGCAGCCCGGCGAGTGCCCCGCGCCCGTCCTTCGCCGCCTCGGTGAACTCGCGCTGCTCGTGTGCCAGCGCCTGCTCCAGTGCCTGGTCCACCTTGTCGAAGCACTCGCCGGTGGACCCCTTGTCGCCGATGACCTTCTCCAGCGCGCCCTCGTAGTCGCCGGCCCGGTCGGTCCGGGCCACATCGGCGTGCCGGTCCTGCCACGCCGACATGCCCTTCGCCGCGCTCTCGACGGGGCCCGCTCCCTCGTCGTCGTCGGCCAGCTGCTGCGCCCGGGTCAGCTCCTTGCCGAGCCGGTCCATCCCGGCGCCGAACTCCGTGGCGTACTTGTCGTTCTTGCCGTCGTCCGTGAGCACCGCGCCCCGGGCGACCAGGGTGAGATTCTCGTTCGCCCGGGCCTTCAACGATGCGATCCGCGCGTCGTTGAGCACCTTCAGAGACTGCTGCCCGTGCGCCTCGGCGTCGTTCAGCTGGGCGCGGGCCACCGTGTGCCCCACGGCCAGCCACAGCAGCACCACCGTCGAGGCAGCGGTGGCCGCGAGCAGCCCGTGGTTGAACACACGGTTCGTACGCCGGTAGTTGCGCCGCTGTGCCCACACCAGGCCGCCGATGGCGACCACGCCGATCGCGAGCGAGACGACGGGCCAGAAGCGGGCGTCGTCGTCGTCCTGCTCGAGACGGGCCGTCTCCGCGTCGTACAGCTTCTGGGCCGCGGGAAGCAACTGCTTGGCCATCTGCTCGTTCGCGAACCGCAGATACGCGCCGCCCAGCGGCCGGCCCAGCCGGTTGTTGGCCCGGGCCGTCTCGATCAGGCCCGCGTAGCGCGGCAGCCCCTCGTTCAGCGTCGCTATCTGGTGTCCGGAGTCGCTCGAACTGTCCGTGTTCGCGGCCGCCTTGACCAGCAGCCGGGAGGCGAGCGCAATGTCCTTCTCGTACCGCTCGTGGACCGCGCGCGGCTCCTCGGCGCCGGCCAGGAAGCCGCTGGACGCCGCGGTGTCCGCGTCCGCAAGCGAGCGGTAGATCGAAGCGGCGTCCGCGCTCAGCGGCTGGCTGCGGCTCACCACGTCGTCCGCCGCGGTGGCCCGGTCGGAGATCTCGAAGGCCGTCGCCACTCCGAAGGCCAGGACGAGCGCCGCGAGCGCGGCCCCGATGATCTGCAGCCGTCCGGGCTCGGTCGTCGCCGCGGTACGCAGCCGCCGCTTGGCCTCGGCCCAAGCACCACGGCCGGCGGGCGGCTGGACGGGTGGCTGCGTGGGCGGATGGACCGGCGGCTGCGCGGACGCCGTCGCCGGAGCCGACTGGGGCGCGGTGCGCACATTCGGCGGGTGTGTCACGTGACCTCCCCCTCGGTCGCTGACGTCGGTCCGCCCCCCGGCGGGTCAGTAGGACGACTCCCGGCCAGCAGTATGGCCGTAGGGGACTGCTTCACACCAGAATTGCCTGGATCTTGTTCAAGTCGTGGCAATGCAGGTCCAGCCTGCGCGATCCTCCCACCCCGTCCCCACCTTGAATACGCCCGTGGACCTTGATCGGTTCCATCCGGCGCCCGACGGCACCCGAAAGGGTGGTCGCCCCTGCTTCCGAACACCGCCCGGATGCAGCCGGACACTGCCGGAGGTCGCCCCGCTGCGGCGCGCAGCCGCCGCAGCGGGGCGCATCACCCCCGCCTACGCGTATTGCGCGCGCAGCCTCGCCCCGGCCTCGGCCGGGGCGCCGACATGGTCGAGCCCGAGCAGCGCCGCCCCCAGCACCGGTGGAGCCGTCACGACGTCCACGACGGCCTTGGGCGCCCTGGTCGCCAGCAACGCGCGGACCCGCTCGTCGAGTTCCGGATGCCGGGCCGCCAGCACGCTGCCGCCGAGCAGCACCGGTACCTCCTCGTCGAGGAGGTCCAGGCGCGCCAGCGCGACCCTGGACAGCGCCACGACCTCCTCCGCCAGCCGGTGCACCAGAGCACGTGCGACCGGATCGCCCTGCGCGCTCGTCGCGAACAGCACGGGCGACAGCTCGTGCTTGCGCACCGAGGGGATACGGCCGAGGTGCAGTGCCTCGATCAGCGCGTACATCGAATCCAGGCCGAAGTGCGCGGGCAGCGCCGACATCAGAGCCGTCGGCTCTCCCCGCCCGTCCTCGGCCCGCGCCGCGAACCACAGCGCCTCCTCGGCGAGACCCGCGCCGCCGCCCCAGTCCCCGGAGAGCTTTCCGATCGCGGGGAAGCGGGCGGTACGGCCGTCCGGCAGCATGCCCACGCAGTTGATTCCGGCGCCGCACACCACGGCCACACCCCGTGGCTCGTCCACTCCCGCGCGCAGGATCGCGAAGGTGTCGTTGCGCACCTCGGTCGTACGCCCCCATCCGCGGGCGTGCAGCGCCGCGGTCAACTCCTCCTCCTCCACCGGAAGATCGGCGTTGGCCAGACAGGCCGAGACATGCTCGACGCTGTCGGCCCCCTCGCCGTCCGCCCCTGCCTTCGCCAGAGCCTCCCCGACCGTGGACGCGAGGATGTCCAGCGCCGCCTCCACACCCACTTTCGGCGGCTGGAAGCCGGGCCCGCGACTCGACGCGAGCACGGACCCGTCGGCGCCCACGAAGGCCACATCGGTCTTGCTGTTGCCCGCGTCGATGGCGAGGACTGTCGCGCCGGGGCAGCGGGGTGTCCTCGCGGAAGGCCCGGGGCTGCGGCGCGTCCCCGCGGAAGGCCCGGTCACGCCCACGCGAGGTGCTCCCGGTTGTGCGCGACCAGCTGGTCGGTGAGCTTCTCGGCGTACTCGTACTGGCCGATCAGCGGGTGCGAGAGCAGGGCCTTGAAGACCCGGTCGCGGCCGCCGCGCAGCGCGGCCTCAAGCGCCAGTTCCTCGTACGCCGTCACCTGAGCGATCAACCCCGTGTACAACGGGTCCAGTTCGGCGACCGGAAGCGGCCTGGCCCCGCTGCCGTCCACCCGGGCCTGCACCTCGATGACCGCCTCGTCCGGCAGGAACGCCAGCGTGCCCCTGTTGTAGGTGTTCACGACCTGCACCGCACTGCCGCCGTCGCCGAGCAGCGCGGCCGCGAGATCCACCGCGGCCTCCGAGTAGAACGCGCCGCCGCGCCTGGCCAGCAGCTCCGGCTTGGTGTCGAGCGACGGGTCGCCGTACATCCGCAGCAGTTGCCTCTCCATCTCGGCCACCTCCGCGGCCCGGGACGGCTTGGTCCTCAGCTCCCGCACCACCGCGTCGTGGGCGTAGAAGTAGCGCAGGTAGTACGAGGGGACGACGCCGAGCCGGTCGAGCACCGCGTGGGGCAGGCGCAGATCGTCGGCGATCGCGTCGCCGTGTTCGGCCAGCAGCTTCGGCAGCAGATCGGCACCCTCGGGGCCGCCCAGTCGCACACCTGTCTCCCAGGTGAGGTGGTTGAGGCCCACATGGTTCAGATGCACATCGGAGGGAGCCACATCGAGGAGTGCCGCGAACTTGCGCTGCAACCCGATGGCCACATTGCACAGCCCGACCGCCTTGTGCCCGGCCTGCAGCAGTGCCCGCGTCACGATGCCGACCGGATTGGTGAAGTCGATGATCCATGCGTCGGGATTCGAACGCCGCACCCGCTCGGCGATGTCGAGCACCACCGGCACGGTGCGCAGCGCCTTTGCCAGTCCGCCGGCGCCAGTCGTCTCCTGCCCGACGCAGCCGCACTCCAGCGGCCAGGTCTCGTCCTGCTCGCGGGCAGCTTGTCCGCCGACCCGCAGCTGGAGCAGCACGGCGTCGGCGTCCGCGACGCCGGCGTCCAGGTCCGAGGTGGTGACGATCCTCCCGTCGTGACCCTGCTTGGCGAAGATCCGCCGGGCAAGGCCCCCGACCAGCTCCAGCCGTTCGGCCGCCGGGTCGATGAGGACCAGCTCACCGACGGGCAGCGTGTCGCGCAACCGCGCGAAGCCGTCGATCAGTTCGGGGGTGTAGGTGGAGCCGCCCCCCACCACAGCGAGTTTCATAGGTGACTAGCCCTTCACTCCGGTCAGCGTGACGCCCTCGATGAAGGCCTTTTGCGCAAAGAAGAAGACCACGATCACCGGCGCCGTGATCAGCAACGTGGCTGCCATGGTCAGGTTCCAGTCGGTCTGATGGGCGCCTTTGAAGGACTCCAGGCCGTAGCTCAGGGTCCAGGCGGCCGGGTTCTCGGAGGCGTAGATCTGGGGGCCGAAGTAGTCGTTCCAGCAGTAGAAGAAGTGGAACAGGGCCACGGCGGCGATGGCCGGCTTCGCCATCGGCAGCACGATCCGCACCATCGTGCGGAACTCGCCGCAGCCGTCGATCCTGGCCGCCTCCGTGTACTCCTTCGGGATGGTCAGCAGGAACTGCCCCAGCAGGAAGATCGTGAACGCGTTGCCGAAGGCGAACGGGACGATCAGCGGCCACAGTGTGCCCGCGAGGTCCAGCTGCTTCGCCCAGAACAGGTACATCGGTACGACGACCACCTGGGGCGGCAGCATCATCATCGCGATGACCAGCATCATCGCCGGATTGCGGCCGCGGAAGCGGAACTTCGCGAGCGCGTACGCCACCGGGATGCTGGACCCCACCGCCAGCACCGTGCCCAGCCCCGCGTACAGCAGCGTGTTGCGCCACCAGGTCAGAAAGCCCGGGGTGTTCCATACGGTGGCGAAGTTGCCCCACTCCCACGTACGCGGCCACAGATCGCGGGTGAGCGCCTGGTCGTCGCTCATCACCGCGGTCAGGAACACGAACACGAACGGCAGCAGGAAGAACAGCGCGGCGGCGATCGCCAGCGCGTGGACGGCGATCCACTCCAGGGCCGCACGCCGCCTGGCGGCTTGCCGGGCCGGGTGGTTCTCGTTACGGGGGGCCGTCGGGGTGGCCGGCCGATACGCGGCCGGGGTCGTGGTCGTCATGGCTCAGTCCTCCGCAGACATGAAGCCGGAGCGCCGTCGCATCAGAAGCGCCGTGAACGCCATGGCCAGGGCGAACAGCACCAGGGCCACCACACAGGCCGCACCGGTGTCGAACCGCTGGAAGCCGAGGTTGTAGACGATCTGCGGGACGGTGAGCGTGGTCCTGTCCGGATAGCCGGGCTCGAACTGCTGGCCCGAGCCTCCGATCACCCCGCTCGCGACCTTCGCGGCGACCAGCGGTTCGGTGTAGTACTGCATCGTCGCGATCACACCGGTGATCACGGCGAACAGCACGATGGGCGAGATGTTCGGCAGGGTGACGAAGCGGAACCGCTGCCAGGGACCCGCACCGTCCAGCTCCGCCGCCTCGTACTGCTCCTTCGGCACATCGAGGAGCGCCGCCATGAAGATCACCATCAGATCGCCGATGCCCCACAGCGCGAGCAGCGTCAGCGAGGGCTTGGACCAGGCGGGGTCGGTGAACCAGCCGGGCGCGGGCAGCCCGATCGCTTCCAGAATCGTGTTCGCCGGCCCCGTCCCGGGGTTGAGCAGAAAGACGAACGCCATGGTCGCCGCGACCGGCGGGGCCAGATAGGGCAGGTAGAAGAAGGTCCGGAACAGCCCGGCCGCCGTCCTGATCCTGGTGATCAGCAACCCGATGCCGATCCCGAACAGGACCCGCAGCGACACCATGACCGCCACCAGCCACAGGGTGTTGCGCAGGGCGGGCCAGAAGAACGGATAGTCGTTGAAGACGTACGACCAGTTCTTCAGGCCCACCCAGGTCGGCGGGGCGAACCCGTCGTACTTCATGAAGGAGAAGTAGACGGTCGAGATCAGCGGGTAGGCGAAGAAGACACCGAACCCGATCAGCCAGGGTGAGAGAAACGCGAGGGTGCGCAGCGTCGATCTGCGGTGCCTGGCCCGCAGCCCGGGAGGGACGGGGCGGAGGGGGCTGCCCGGGTGGCCGGGGTGGACGGCGGTCATCAGCGCGCCTGCTCGTTGTCCTTGTCGACCTGCGCGTCGGTCTTCCTCAGCCCGGCGTCGAGGTCCTTCTCACGATCGGACTCGTAGCGCACCCCCAGGTCCTGGGCGGTGAGCAGGAACGCGCCGCCGTTGACGGAGGACGGGGCGTGCGCGCTCTTCGGGTGCTGCGCGATGTCCACGAAGGTCCGGTACAGCGGGTCGTTGTTGAGTTTCGGCGACGTGAGCGCGGCCACCGTGGAGGGCACGTTGTGGATGGCGTTGGCGAAGGAGACGACCGCGTCGGTGTCGGTGGAGAGGTACTTCACCAGCTCCCAGGCCGCGTTCTGCTTCTTGCTGACCTGGGCGATGCCGAGGACGGTGCCGGACAGGTAGCCCTTGCCGTACTCCGCCACCTGGTCGTCCGGGACGGGGAGGGGAGCCGCGCCGATCTCGAACGGCAGCCTGGCGTCCGAGGCCATCTTGCCGCGCCACTCGCCGTCGAGCTGCATGGCGACCTGGCCGGTGTGGAAGGGGTGCTTGGGCCCCCACTCGTCACCGAGGCCGGTACGGAACCTCTCCAGCTTCCGGAAACCGCCGAGCTTGCCGACCAGGTTCTTCTGCCAGGCGAACAGGGCCTTGGAGGCCGGGTCCTTCGCCAGGTTCGACTTCCCCGAACCGTCGAAGTACCGCACGCCGAACTGCGCGGCATAGTGTTCGAACGTGGTCTCGTAGCCCTGGAAGTTCGGCATGAAGCCGAGCTGCTCGTAGCCGTCGGCCGTGGGCCTGGTGAGCTTCTTCGCGACCTCGTCGAACTCCGAGAACGTCTTGGGCGGGGTGGTGATCCCGGCCGCGGCGAACGCCTTCTTGTTGTAGTAGAGGCCGTACGCGTCACCCAGCAGCGGCACCGCGCAGCGCTTGCCGTCGTGCTCGGTGTACTTGGCCATCTGCGGCAGGAAGGTCGTCGCCGGGTCGATCCCGGACCTGCCCAGGAAGGGCCCCAGATCCGCCAGAGCGCTGGTGGCGCAGAACCGGCCGACATTGTCGGTGGTGAAGGACGAGACGACGTCCGGAGCATTCGAACCGCCCGCGCGCAGGGCCTGGTTGAGCTTGTCGTCCGTGATGCCCTTGACGATCCTGACCTTGATGTTGGGGTGCTTGTCCTCGAAGGCCCTGATGTTCGCCTCGATGGCCTTCACCTCACCGGGCGCGCTCCAGCCGTGCCAGAAGGTCAGCGTCGTGTTCGCCTTCGGATCGTCCGTGGCGCCGCTGCCGGCCGAACCGGTGCAGGCCGGGACGAGAAGGGACAGGGCGGCCGTCGCCGCGAGCGCGGCAGCCGTGGTCCGGCGGTTTCTGGGCATGGCGGTGTCTCCCTTGGACAGGACGGAGGTCTGGGAAGGGGGGAGGGAGGAGCGGCGCTGTTCGGCGGGAGGCGTCGGATCTGCGGCAGGTGCCGGTTCGGCGGGAGCTTTCGGCTCAGCGGGAGGTGTCGAACACTTCGTCGCGGGTGGTTGCCAGCGCACTTTCCAGCGCTCCGCGCAGCACCGGATGCCTGCGTACGGAGCCGAGCACCAACCGGGGCCGGGAGGCGGCGAGTTCGGTGAGCTCCGCCTGTACGCGGTCCCGAAGCGGCTCCCCGCCGGCCGCGATCACCTCGCCGGACAGGACGACCAGCTCCGGGTCGAGCACGGCGACCATGGACGCCAGACCGGTCGCGAGCCCGGTCGCGTAGGCGTCCAGCAGTTGCCGGTACGGCCCCGAATCGGCCTCGGCGGCCCGGCTGACCAGTGCGGTGGCGACCTCGGCGTGCGGGCCGTGGCCGATGCTCCCCACTCCGAGCTCCCGGGCCAGCCGGGGCAGCGCCTGTGCACCGGCCAGCTCCTGGAAGCCGCCGCTGTTCGCCCTGGTCACCTGGCGCACCAGCGGGGTGCCGGGCACGGGCAGGAAGCCGACCTCGCCGGCACCGCCGGTGAAGCCGCGGTGCAGCCTGCCGCCGATGACGAGAGCGGCACCGAGGCCCTCCTCGTTCCACAGCAGCACGAAGTTCTCGTGGCCGTGGGCGGCACCCAGGCGCTGCTCTGCGACGGCGACGAGGTTGACGTCGTTCTCGTACTCGACCGGCATCGGCAGGGCCGCGGCCAGCTCGTCGAGCAGGGCGGGGGAGTGCCAGCCGGGCAGATGCGAGGCGTACCGCAGCCGGCCGGTGGACGGGTCGAAGGCGCCGGGTGTGCCGATGACGAGACGGTGCACCTCCGCGCGGGTCACCCCGGCGGCCTTCACCGCGCCGTCGAGCGCGTCCGTGACCTGCCGTACGACGCTGTCGGCGCGCCGCCTCGGGGTGGCGAGCTCGAACTCGCCGACGGTCGCACCGGTGATGTCGGCGACGGCGGCGCGGATGCGCTGCGGTGTGACGTCGAGACCGGCGGCGTAGGCGGCGCTCGCGTTGACGGCGTAGAGCTGGGCGCCGGGCCCGGGCCGCCCCTCGGTGGTGCCGGTGACGACGACGAGGCCTGCGGCCTCCAGCCGGGCGAGCAGCTGGGAGGCAGTGGGCTTGGACAGCCCGGTGAGCTTGCCGATCCGGGTGCGGGACAGCGGTCCGTGCTCGAGCAGCAGATCGAGTGCGGCACGGTCGTTCATGGCGCGCAGTACGCGGGGGGTACCGGGCGTGGTTCCGGCCACGGCGGTTGCACCTGCCTTTCGACCAGCACTGTTAGGAAAGTTTCCTATTCTGTAGGAGGAAAGTAGGCCGGACGTAGGGGGCCCGTCAATGGCAAACGCCCCCCGGGCAACCAAAGCGTTACCTGGGGGGCGTCGCGGGCGGGCGTGCGCCCAAGCGGTCGAATCGATCGAGGGATCAGGGGGCCGAAGGAGCGAAGGGATCAAGGGATGCCGCGGCGCCTGCCGGGAACGATCCCTCCTTCCGCCGATCACTTGGCGAGGGGCGCCGGCGGAGCTATCGGGGAGGCCGCCACGGACTGCGGCGATGTCACCGAGGCGTAGGCCGACGGAGCCGCCATCCCGGCTGTCGGGTCCGGTGCGGACTCCTCCGCCTGCTGCGGCAGCCCGCCGACGATACGGATGCCCTCCGCGTCGAACGCACGCTTGATCCGCCACCGCAGCTCCCGCTCGACGCCGAGCGCCTTGCCAGGCATCGTTTTCGCCGCGACCCGGAAGGTCATCGAGTCCAGCAGTACCTCGGTCAGCCCCAGCACCTCGACCGGGCCCCACAGCTGCTCGTTCCAGGGGTGAGCCTCCGCCAGGTCCTCCGCGACCTGGCCGATCACCGCGCTGACACGGTCCAGGTCCTCCGAGGAGCGGACCGTGACATCGACCGCCGACGTCGCCCAGCCCTGGCTGAGGTTGCCGATCCGCTTGATCTCGCCGTTGCGCACGTACCAGATCTCGCCGTTGTCGCCGCGCAGCTTGGTCACCCGCAGGCCCACCTCGATCACCTCGCCGGAGGCGACGCCCGCGTCGATCGAGTCCCCGACGCCGTACTGGTCCTCCATGATCATGAAGACCCCGGAGAGGAAGTCGGTGACGAGATTGCGCGCACCGAAACCGATCGCGACACCCGCCACGCCCGCGGAGGCCAGCAGTGGCGCCAGATCGATCTTGAACGCGCCGAGGATCATCAGACCCGCGGTCCCGAGGATCAGGAACGACGCGATCGAGCGCAGTACGGAACCGATGGCCTCCGACCGCTGGCGCCGCCGCTCGGCATTGACCAGCAGGCCGCCCAGCGCCGTGCCCTGCACCGCCTGGGCCGAGCGGTTCATCCGCTCGATCAGCTTCGTCAGCGCCCGGCGCACCAGCATGCGCAGCACCAGCGCGATCACCAGGATCAGCGCGATGCGCAGCGAGGTGTTCAGCCAGGTGGACCAGTTCTCCTCCACCCAGCCGGCGGCGTCGCCGGCCTGCTTGGCCGCCTCGTCGAGGGTGACGGGCGCGGGCGACGGATCGGCGTCCGCGGCGCCTGAGGACCAGAACGCGGTCACAGGGGAAACCTCCAGGCTTGCGTCGGTTGACCAACCACCCTAACGGGGCCGCCGGTGTCATCCGGCGCGCTCGTCCCCGGGAGAGACAAGGCTCACCCCCCGGATGAAAGGGGCGAAAGCCCTGTGGTGGAAAACACCTCGAGCCCGTTACCCGCACGTGGTGGCGCTCGGACCGGCCATGAGGAGAAACTGAAGACAGATCGTCCCGGCGCGAGCCACGCGCCGCCGGCGTACAAGGAGGCATCCACGTGCCGCACGTCCTGGTTCTCAACGCGTCGTACGAGCCGCTCGGCGTCGTACCGCTCCGCCGCGCGCTCGTCCTCGTTCTGGAGAACAAGGCTCTCTGCCTCGAGGAATCCGGCGCCTTCATGCACAGCGCGACCCGTGTTGTCGCCGCACCCAGCGTGGTCCGGCTCAAGCGGTTCGTGCGGGTCCCCTACCGGGGGCCCGTTCCTCTCACCCGCAAAGCGCTCTTCGCCCGCGACGGCGGGCGCTGTATGTACTGCGGTGGCGTCGCAACCAGCGTCGACCATGTCATTCCGCGCAGCCGCGGGGGACAGCACGTCTGGGACAACGTGGTGGCGGCCTGCCGCCGCTGCAACCATGTCAAGGCCGACCGGCATCTGCGCGAGCTGGGCTGGCGCCTGCACCAACAGCCGGCCCCGCCGAGCGGGCTCGCGTGGCGCATCATCGGGACCGGACATAGGGACCCGCGCTGGCTGCCATACCTGCAGCCGTACGGCGCGGACGACGCGATGGCCCGGATCGACGGCATCTCCGCCTGAGGTCCGCGGGCCATTTTTTGTGGCTCGGTTCCCCCCGCCCCGGCGGGGGAACGTCCACCCCTTCGGGTCACCCGCTGTGAGCCCGTGCCCGGGCGCCCGGCCGGCCCGCGGGGCAGGTGTGCCGGGGCGCGGCGGCCGTGCGCTCAGTCCGCGACCGCGTACGCCTCGACCGAGAAGAGCGAGTAGCCGAACGCGGTCGCCCGCTCGTCGCACTGGATACGGATGAAGCGGGTGTCCTTCGCGTCCATCCGGATCGCCTCGCGGCCGCCCGCGCCATGAGCGGCCGTCGCCGCCGTCCGCCAGATGCGGCCGTCGGCCGAGACCTGGACGCGGTACCGCTTCGCGTACGCGTCCTGCCAGTGCAGCACCACCTGGCCCACGCGGGACGGTCGCTCCAGTTCCAGCTGCCACCAGGCGTCGGGGCCGACGGGTGAGGACCAGCGCGTCCGCGGGTCGGCGTCGAGCGCCGCTCCGGCCGGGAAATCCGGGGTCTCGTCGGCGGACGAGGAGGCCCGGGCCCCCGCCGTGCGCCCCAGATCCTTACCGGTCGTACGCGGATAGGCGCGCACCGTCAGTGTGCTCTCCTGGCCGGCGAACGAGAACGGCACCTCGTACTCACCCGCAGGGGTGTCCGCCGGCACGGTGACCTCCACCGGAACCGTCGTCTCGAGCCCTCGCGGCACCGTGGTCTCCTCGGGCACCTCCACCTCGATACCGGCCGGCGCCTTCGCCTTGAGCGCGCCGCGCACCTCGCCGGGACGCTGCGCGGTCAGCCGTACGCCCGCCTTCTGCGGTGCGCCGCCGATCTCCGCGCTGGTCTCCGGACGGACGAGGTCGAGCCCGGCCGCCGGCTCGTCCGCGAACCAGGGCACCACGGAGCGCACCGGCAGCGGGGCATGCGGGCCGGTGCCCGCCGGGGCGATCCGCAGCGCGTCCACCCGCAGCCCCTTGGCGTCGGTCTGGGTCCAGCCGCTCGCCGCCAGCGGGGCGAGCTCCCGCCAGCCCTCCCCGGGGACGTGCGCTTCGAGCCGTCCGGCCGGGCCGGCCGAGCCCGTCGGCCCGCCCAGGGGATCGGTCATCGCGGTGACCGCGGTGACGGGCCGGGGCCGGTCCAGCCACACGGTGTCCTTGCCCGCCTTCGCCCGGTCGGCGCCCGTCCAGATCTGCGACTCCTTCACCACGCGGTCCAGGAACGGGGTCAGCACGCCCTTGCCGACGGTGGCCCGGCTCGCCCGCAGACCGGCCCGCAGCGGCTCCAGGGCAAGTGACGCGCGCCAGGCCGCGGCGCCGTCGCCGCGGCCCTGTGCCTGCAGCATGTCGACCGCCAGCTCCCCGGCCCTGCCGTAGCGCACCAACTGCTCCAGCCACGGCTCCACTTCGCCGACGAGCCGGCCGTCCGCCGTCTCCTTCAGCCGCTGCGGTGCCTGGCGCATCACGGTGAAGGCGGCGCGCAGCCCGGCCGCGGCCCGGTCCCGGGCCCTGGTGTCCGTCGTGGTGCGCGAGCGCCAGAAGTCGTCCAGCAGGGGCCGCAGATAGGCCGACTCGTGGTCGGGGTCGAGGATCGACGAGGAGTCGTTGCCGGCCAGGGCGCGCAGCGCCTCACGGGCCTCGGGGTCGCCGCCGGACAGGTCGTCCAGTGCGGCCTGCCAGGACTGCTGGGGGAGGTAACCCCTCGGGTTCCAGGCGTAGTCGGCGGCGGTGAACAGCGGGATGCGGGAGGCCGACGCCTGCTCCATCGCGTTGGCGAGCAGGGCGGCCGAGCCGCTGGCCACCGCGGGCTCCCGGCCCGTGTAGGGGCCGAGGAAGATCCGGTCCTGCGCGTAGTCGTTGACCGGATAGTTGTCCATGGTGACGAGCGGGTGGGCGAACGCGTCCCGTGCGTCGGCCAGTTCCCGCCCGGTGATGGTGCGCGGCACCACGCCGACCCCGGTCCACGCCACCTTGACCCGGCCGTCCAGTTCCTCGGCGAGCGCCCGCCGGTAGTCGGTGGCACCTTCCTGGTAGAACTCGGTCGGCATCAGGGAAAGCGGCTCCGCCTGCGGGTGCCGCTCCGCCAGGTGGCGGGCCACGGCGTCCGCCACGCGCGCCTGCGCCCGGGCCGCGGCTTCGGGGCCCGAGCCGAAGGCGTCCGCGTCCTTGCCGCAGTGCCATTCGCTGTAGCTGACGTCCTGGAACTGCAGCTGGAAGGCGCGCGCACCCAGCGCCCACATCGCGTCGATCTTGCGGGTCAGCGCTTTGATGTCGTCGTCGTCGGCCAGACACATCGACTGCGCGGGCGCGACGGCCCAGGCGAGGGTGACATGGTTGCGGCGCGCGCGCTCGGCGAGTTCCCGGAACTCGGCGCGCTGCGCCGCCGGGTACGGCTCGCGCCAGCGCGCCTGACGGAACAGGTCGTCACCGGGTGCGTACAGATAGCGGTTCTGCTTGGTGCGTCCCATGAAGTCGAGCTGCGCCAGGCGCTGCTCGTGGTCCCACGGCTGTCCGTAGAAACCCTCCGTCGTGCCGCGTACGGCGGTACCCGGCCAGTCGCGTACCGCGACGCCGGCGACGGACTTCCCGTCGATCAGCTGCCGCAGTGTCTGCACACCGTGGAAGAGGCCGTCCTCGCCGACGCCGTCGATCGCGACCGTGTCACGGCCCGCGACCTTGCCCACAGCGAGCCGGTAGCCGCCGGCGGGCAGATCGGCGCGCTCGGGTACGCGCAGGGCGCGCAGTGCCTCTGCCGCGCTGCCGCCGCCGATGCGCAGCACCGGGCCGCGGCCGGGCAGCGCGGGGTGCACGGTCCGGACTCCGGCCTCCCGCAGCAGCTCCTCGACCAGCCCGACCGCGTACGGATCGGCCGCGGGATCGGCGACGACGGTCGCCTCGTCGCCGAGCTGTACGGGGCCGCCCGCGGCCTTCAGCGACTGCGGACGCGGCCAGACAGCCGGCAGTCCGTTCGTGCCTTCGGGATCCTGCGCGGATCCCGCGGGGGAGCCGGGCTCCTGGGGGGCTGCGGCCGCGCCGTGTGCGCCGCCGAGCAGGCTGCCGATGACGGCGATCGAGACGGCTGCCGCTGTTCGCCTTCTGCCCCCGAGCCGCACGCCCGTCTCCCCTCGGTCTCCCTTGACGTTCCGGTCGGTTTCGAGCCCACCACCCCCACTACGAGGGTGTCAATGCGCGTGGCCGTTGTGCGCCTTTTGCCTGGCGTGGTGGATGATCGGAGCCAACTGTCGCACAGGGAACGCAACGTGATGCGGAACACGTTGACCGATCGTGCAGGTCTGCCGTCGTGCCCGCTGGGTAGGGCTGCTGTGACCCCTCACATCCGCTTGGAGTGATAACCGTGGCCGCATCCGCACACCTGCTGCTCTCCGCCCTGTCGCAGCACACGCATTCCGCACAGATCCAGGCAGTACAGGCCCAGTCCGGGCACGTCCTGTCCAAACAGACCCCGGGCCCGTCCGATACGGGCCGGGGCCCGGCCGGCCGGGCCCCGGCGGCGTCCGGACCGGTGCCCGGTGGCTGGCCTCTGGCCCATGAGGCTTCCCTGACCGGCGAGCCTTCGCTCGGCTACGACGCCCCGCTCACCAGCGAGCCCCCGCTCGCCCACGCCGCCCCGCTCACCAGCGAGCCGCCGCTCGCCGACATCGCGCCCCTCACCAGCGAGCCGACCGCCTCCGGCACGGCCGGCGGCTCGGAGCTGCCAGGGGCCTGAAGGAGTCCGCATGGGCCTTGCCCGGCTCGCCGCGCTGCACGGAGTCGCCACCGAGTTCGAACCGTCCGAGGGCGTCACCGTTCCGGTGGCCGACGCCACCGTCGTCCGCGTGCTCGCCGCCCTCGGCGTGGACGCGTCCACGCCGCAGGCGGTCCGTGCCGCCCTGGACCGTGCCGACAGGGCCGCCGCAGGGCTGCTGCTGCCGCCGGCGGTGGTCGCCTGGGGCGGCCCTGAAGGCTCCGCCGCCGTGCTCCCGCAGGCGCTGGCGGAGCTGCCCGACGGCACGGCCCTGCGGGTTGCCACCGAGCAGGGCGCCAGGATCTCCTGGAGCGCCCCGGACCATTCGGCAGGCTGGGCGCAACTGCCTCTCGGCGTCCACCGGTTGACTGCCTCGGTGCCGGGCGGGCGGACCCTGGAGGTGACCCTCGTCGTCGCCCCCGGCCGGGCGCCGCGGCCCCAGGGGCGTTCGCACGGCTTCCTGGTGCAGCTCTACTCCCTGCTGTCCGCCCGTTCCTGGGGCATGGGCGACCTCGGTGACCTCGCGGAACTCGCCACCTGGTCCGGCCGCGGTCTCGGGGTGTCCTTCGTACAGGTGAATCCGCTGCACGCTGCCGTGCCGGGCGCGCCCACCGATCCTTCGCCGTACCGCCCTTCGTCGCGGCGCTTCCCCGATCCGGTGCACCTGCGCATCGAGGACATCCCCGAGTACGCGTACGCGCAGGGGCCGGTCCGGCAGCGGCTGCAGGAGCTGCGCGACAAGGGATCCCAGCTGCGCGAATCCGTCCTGGACAAGGGTGAGTTGATCGACCGGGACGCCGTGTGGACGCTCAAGCGCGAGGCGTTGGAGCTCGTGCACCGCGTCCCGCTCGGCCCGGGCCGCCGCGCCGCCTACTGCGACTTCCTGGCCGAGCAGGGCAGGGCCCTGGAGGACCACGCGACCTGGTGCGCGCTCGCCGAGGTGCACGGCCCCGAGTGGCACAGCTGGCCCGCCGCGCTGCGTGATCCCCGTTCGCCGGAGACCGCCCGCGCCAGAAGCGGGCTGATGGACCGCATCGACTTCCACAGCAGGCTCGCCTGGCTGACCGACGAGCAGCTGGCCGCCGCCGGGCGGGCGGCGCGCGAGGCCGGTATGGGCGTCGGAATCGTCCACGACCTCGCCGTCGGAGTGCATCCGGGCGGCGCCGACACCTGGGCGCAGGGCGACGCCTTCGCCGCGGGGATGTCCATCGGCGCGCCGCCCGACGCGTTCAACGCACGCGGGCAGGACTGGGGTCTGCCGCCGTGGCGCCCCGATGTGCTCGCCGCATCCGGCTACGCCCCGTACCGCGGACTGCTGCGCGGCATCCTGCGCCATGCGGGGGCGCTGCGGATCGACCATGTGATGGGGCTGTTCCGGCTCTGGTGGGTGCCGCAGGGCTGTCCGCCCACCGAAGGCACGTATGTCCGCTACGACGCCGACGCGATGCTCGCGGTCCTGGCCCTGGAGGCGCACCGCGCGGGCGCGGCCGTCGTAGGGGAGGACCTCGGGACGGTCGAGCCGGGCGTGCGGGAAGCCCTGGAGAAACGGGGGGTGCTCGGCACCTCCGTGCTCTGGTTCGAGCGCGACTGGACCGGATCGGGGCGCCCGCTGCCGCCACAGGAGTGGCGCGAGGGCTGCGTGGCGACGGCCACCACCCACGATCTGCCGTCCACCGCGGCCCGGCTGACCGGCGGCCATGTGGAGCTGCGGCACCGGCTGGGGCTGCTTGCCCGCCCCCTGGAACACGAGCGGACCGAGGACAGCGCGGATGTGCGCGAGTGGCTGGACCAGCTCGCGGCCCTCGGTCTGCTGCCCGAGGGTGTGGATGACGAGGAGGGCGGGATCCGGGCGGTGTACCGCTTTCTGCTGCGTACGCCCGCGTGCATGGTCGGTATCTGGCTGCCGGACGCGCTGGGCGACCGCCGGCCGCAGAACCTGCCCGGCACCTGGGACGAGTACCCGAACTGGCGGCTGCCGGTCGCGGACGCCGCCGGGCGCCCTGTCGGCCTGGAGGAGCTGGCCGCCTCGCCCCGGCTGCACGCGCTGCTGGAGGTCTTCCCACCCCGTACGGCACCCCCGGGCGCGCGGCCGGATCAGCCGTTCGCTACGTTGGCACCGTGGACAAGAAGAACGCCTTGCGCGCCGGCGCCGTCGCGGCCGGTACGACGCTGATGATGCTGCTCATGTCGTCCCCCGCGCTCGCGCTCACGCCGGACGACGGCGACGACCCGGGTCCGGGCCTGAGCGTGATCCAGACGGTCGGTCTCTTTGTGATCGCGCCGCTCGGCCTGTTCGTGGTGATCGCCGGTCTGGTGATGGTGCTCGACAAGTCCGGGAAGCAGAGCTGACGCAGGGCTGACCTGCCGACGAGGCGCTCTGGGGTGTGCGGACACCCCAGAGCGCCTTTGTCGTGCCATGGTGCCGATCCTCCGCGGCGTGATGCCCATGTGATGCCGGCGTGATCCGCATCCCCGGCGGAGTCAAGTGGGCGCTGAACAAAGGGTCTTGCGCAACCACTACAAGTGAAGCACTATAGGTGTCGTGGTCGAGGCGCCGGTCGCCCCGGCCGGTCCTGGCGCCCAAGACAAAGAGGCTCGGCTTGCGAAAGCTCGTGTACTACATCGGTGTTTCCGTCGACGGCTTCATCGCCGGCTCCGACGGGGACGTCAGCATCTATCCCATCAGCGAGGAGTTCACCCGGTACGCCGCCACGGAGTACCCGGAGACGCTCCCCACGCACATCCGGCCGCTCCTCGGTATCGGCGACGCGCCCAACGTGCGCTTCGACACCGTGATCATGGGGCGAGCCACCTACGACCCGGCCCTCAAGGAGGACATCACCAGCCCCTACGGGCACATGCGCCAGTACGTCGTCTCCCGCAGCATCGGGCACAGCCCCGACCCCGCCGTGGAGATCGTCAGCGGCGACGTGGTCGCGAAGGTGCGGGAGCTCAAGGCGGAGGACGGGCTCGACGTCTACCTGGCCGGCGGCGGTGACCTCGCCGGGCAGCTGCGCGACGAGATCGACGAGCTGCATGTGAAGACCTACCCGCTGCTGCTCGGCTCGGGCGTTCCAATGCTCTCCGCGCCCTTCGCCGCCACCGACCTCCAGGTCACCTCCAGCCGGGTCTTCGACAACGGCCTGATCTTCACGACGTACACCAGGAAGCGGTGAGCGTCGTCGGGTCGGGCGGGCAGTGAGCCCGCACGGTGGCGACGGCCGAGGTGCCGCAGATGACCGCTCGGCCGTCCCGCGGCAGCTCTCCGGCCCGGCCGAGGGGCTCGGTGTGCCGCTGCCGGCCGACGGCGGACCGGCGCGGCGGGGCGTGAGAGAAGTGCTCGGTACGGCCCCCGCCGCCCTGTGATCGCGGCGACCCGCCGCAGGACGCGGGCGGGCGCGGGCCCGGCGCACGTCCTGGCGGCGCTGCGGAAGGCGGCGGCGGGCGGACCGGCGGGGCCACTGGGGGCCCGACGCCCCCGCGCGGGGACCGGCGGTCCAGGTCCTGTCCGGGTGGACAGGACTCAAGCGGTCTGCTTCAGCGGAACGCGTCCCCAGGGCACTGCCGCACCCTGGCGGGGGACCAGCTCCCACCACCAGGCGACCGCCGGGATGTCCAGTGGCTCGCCGCTGTCGTCGGTGGGCGTGTCCCGGAACACCGGAGGAAGGTTCGCCGGGTCGTCCGGCGTGGTGTAGCGCACGGAGCTGATGCCCCAGTCCTGGGCGCCGCGTATGAAGCTGGAGAGGCTGCGCAGATACTGCCGCAGTTGCGGGCTGCCCGTCTCCGCCAGATGCTCGCTCACCCGCATGTAGAGGCACATCACCCGGTCCCGCTGGGATATCGCGGTGTCGAGCGCCTGCCCGGTGGTGAGCCCGTGGTGCTCCTCGAGCACCCGCAGGATGTTGAGGTAAAAGCCGAGAGAGCTGCGCTCCTTGCGATGGGAGAAGATGTCGTTGTCCCACGTGATGATGAAGGACGCCATCTCGGCCACGGCGCGCACCGCCGTACGGTCGCGCTCGTGCGGCTGGAGTTCGTAGCCGTACCCCATCTCGAGCATCGGCAGCACCATCGACGTCGCGCCGTCGTACAGCCGCATCAGGGTGTAGTCGTTGAGGTCCGGTACCGTGCCCGCGCGGCGGTGGGCAGCTTCCCAGACCACGGAGAAGAAGTACTCCCGCAGCGCGTCGACCCAGCGGGCCGTCTGCCCGGCGGTGCCGTAGCGGTCCACGCGCAGGCGCAGGTCGCGTACGCCCGCGGCCAGTGGGTCGTCCAGCAGCATGGCCGCTTCCGGGTTCTGCGCGATACGAAGCAGCCGGTGCAGCAGACCTGCCAGGTCGCCAGGGCGGTGGCCCAGTTCGCCCTCCTCGCAGTGGCCGTCGTCGACGCCGAACAGCCACAGGACGAAGTCCGCGAGCAGGGAGACGACCTCCTCCCGGCCCTCCGGCAGGATCCGAGCGGAGAAGGTGCCGATGTCCTGACGGACCAGCTTGCCGCGCAGCTCGTCGGATCCGATGCGAAACGTTTCGGCCCAAGCCGCCGTCTGGACATCGATGTCCGCGTGGCATGGGTGGATCGCCGGAGGGATGGGAGAGAAGATCGGCGGAACTGTCAGGTCGGGCTCCACTACGGCCTGCCTCTCGATGCCCAGGTGCTCGGATGCCATGGCCGTGCTGCCGCACCAGCCACCACTTGCACCACACAGTGATCAACTATTACGCATCGTACTCAGCCAAGTTGGCTGATCCAATAGGACAACTCCGTAGTAAAACGGCATCACTTCAGAATCACTTCGGAACTGTTACCCACGGTTCATCGATCACGAGCGGAACAGTGGCCGCAGCCGGAACCGGCAGCCGGAACGCCCGATGCCCGAGGTGGGGCGGGGCCGGCAACGTACAAGCGGAACCCGTGCCGGGGCCGGTGGGTCCGGCATGCCGATGCCGGGCCCACACACCGTATTCACGCCACCCGCGCGCCACGGGGTGTGCTCAGGACGCCTCCTGCGCCGTGGCGAGGGTCTGCAGATAGCGCATGAGCGTCATCAGCACGTCCCGGCTGGAGCCGCGCAGACGTGCGTCGCAGGGGACGATCGGTACGTCCGCGGGCAGATCGAGCGCCGTGCGCAGGTCCTCGAGCGGGTAGCTCGGCGCCTCGGGGAAGGTGTTGACGGCGACCACGAAGGGCACCCCGCGTTCCTCGAGCCGGCCGATGACATCGAAGCTGACCTCGAGCCTGCGGGTGTCGACCAGCACCACGGCGCCCAGCGCGCCCTCGAACAGACCGCGCCACAGGAACCAGAAGCGCTCCTGACCCGGGGTGCCGAACAGGTAGAGCACCAGCTCCTCGTTGATGCTGATGCGGCCGAAGTCCATCGCCACGGTCGTCGAGGTCTTGCGCTCCACGCCCTGGGTGTCGTCGACACCGACCCCGGCCTGGGTCATCGTCTCCTCGGTGGTGAGCGGCCTGATCTCGCTCACCGAGCCGACCAGCGTCGTCTTGCCGACGCCGAAGCCGCCCACGATGACCACCTTGACCGCGGCGGTCGCCGTCTCGGGCAGCACGTCCTCGCTCCGCGGCCCCACGGCCTGCTCAGAGCTTTTGAAGTCCATCGATCACTGCCTCAATCAAAGCGCGGTCGGGGAGAAGAGCGGGCTGGACCGGTGCGCGGGCCAGCACCCGGTCCTCTGCCAGCAGGTCGCTGAGCAGCACGGTGACCACACTCACCGGGAGGCTCAGATATGCGGAGATCTCGGCCACCGACAGCGGCGCCTGACAGATCCCGATGATCGCGGCGTGCTCCGGCTGCATGCCGGGCTTGGGCCCCGACCTGGCCACGATCAGCGTGACCAGGTCGAGCGTTTTGGGTGTGGAGGAGCCGCTGCGGCCGCCGGTGATGACGTACAACCGCTCGGGGCTGCTCTCCTCCCAGTCCCCGCCCGCGTCGCTCACGCGGTCTGTCCATCGTGCCGCGGCGGCGTGCTCAGGTGCTCTCCGATCCGCAGCACGAGGTCCCGCATCCGCTGGCCCATCAGCCCTGCGTCGACTCCCTGGTCGGCGAGTACGGCGAGATACGCGCCCGAGCCCGCCGCCATCAGATAGAAGAAGCCACCGTCCATCTCGATGACGACCAGCCGCATCCGCCCGTCGCCGTGGGGGAGTTCGGAGGCCACCGCGGCCGCCAGGGACTGCAGCCCGGCGCAGGCTGCCGCCAGCCGGTCGGCGGTGTCGGTCTCCGCGCCGTACTGGGCCATGCGCAGACCGTCGGCGGACAGGACGACGACGTTTCTGGTCTGCGGGACGCCCTCCGCCAGGTCCTTGAGCATCCAGTCCATGTTGGTCTGGTTGGACTGCCGCTGAATCATGGCTGGTTGTTTCCCTTACTGGTCTGGGGGGTGTCACCGGACACGCCGCTCTGGAACGCGGCCAGCCACATCCCGGGCTGCACCGGGGGAGCGGATTCCGGCTCGGGCGCGGGGGCAGCGGCTGCAGCGGCGGGGGCGGGGGGCGGGGCGGTCACCCGGTTCTTGCGCCGCCGCTGCGGCAGACCGTTCGGGGTCCGCTCCGTCACCATCGGGGCGTCCTCCTCGGCCGACAGCTGGACCGTGGTGGGCCCGGTGACCGGCCTGGGCAGCCGCTCGTGGGTGTCGGAGCCGGCCGGGCGGGGGCCCGACGAGGTACCGATGCCGTGGGCGAGACCGGTGGCTGTGTTGGCCGCAGTGATCAGTTCCTGCGGGACGACGAGGACGGCACGCACACCGCCGTACGCCGACGAGCGCAGCGAGACCTGGAAGCCGTACGCCTGCGCCAGCCTGCCGACCACCGCGAGACCCAGGCGCGGCGTCTCGCCGAGGTCGTTGACGTCGATGCCCTGCTGGGCCTGGCGCAGCATGCGCTCGGCCCGCTTGCGGGCCTCCTCGCTCATGCTGACGCCGCCGTCCTCGATCTCGATCGCGATGCCCGACTGCACGTCGACGGCGGTCAGATGGACCTTGGTCTGCGGGGGTGAGTACCGGGTCGCGTTGTCGAGCAGCTCCGCGAGCGCGTGGATCAGTGGCTCGACGGCGGTGCCCACGACCGCGACCTCGGAGACCGAGTGCAGTTCGACGCGCTGGTAGTCGATGATCCGCGACATCGCACCGCGCATGACGCTGTAGAGCGGCACGGCCTTGCTCCACTGGCGGCCGGGCCGCGCACCGCCGAGTACGGCGATGGAGTCGGCGAGCCGGCCGATCAGCGCGGTGCCGTGGTCGATACGCAGCAGATCGCCGAAGACGTGCGGGGACTGACCGTGGCGGTCCTCCATCTCCCGCAGCTCCTGGGCCTGTTGGTGCACGATGGCCTGGACGCGGCGGGCGATGTTCACGAACGCCCGCTGGGCGGACTCGCGCAGGTCCTCCTCGGCGACGACCGCGTCGACGACCGATCGGAGCACCGCCTGGTGCGCGGCGGGCGCGTCCAGCGCGGCGATGACGTCCTCGGGGAACTCGCCCTTGCGCAGCTGCTCCACCACCTGGGGCAGCAACTCGGCGGCGAGGCGCGTGCTTTGGGCCGCCTGGCGGGCGAGCTCGGCCTCCTGTATCGCGAGCCGGCCCCGCAGTTCGGCCACCAGTCTGCCCCGGCGCACGACTTCCGCACAGGCGAGGGCCACCGTGACGACCGATGCGACCGAGACAATGACCACGGAGGTCCGAGCGGATTCGGAGGCCTGGGACACGGCCAGGACCGCGGCCGCGATCGTGGCGATGACAGGCAGCTGCCAGATCAGACCGGCCGGCGGCCGCGGACTTCCGGTCGACGTTCCCTGTCGAACCATCAGCATCCTCAGTATCGAACGAGAAAGATCATATGAATGAACGGGCGGGAGCATATCCCTGTTCTGTAACAGCAATTGACGGGGGGTCATGGCAGTGGCGCGTTGTGTATGGTCCAGACCATGAAAAAGCGTCCCGGACCGTACGGTCCGGGACGCCTCGAAGGAAACTGCCGGTGCTACTGTGCGGCGGCGTCCGCCGCCTGCGCCTTCAGCGCACGCTCGATGCCCGCGCGCGACTCCGAAACCAGCCTGCGCAGCGCCGCATTGGGCTGCGCCGATTCCAGCCAGGCATCGGTCGCGTCCAAGGTGTCCTGCGAGACCTGCAGTGACGGGTAGAGACCGACCGCGATCTGCTGGGCCATCTCATGGCTGCGCGACTCCCACACGTCCTTGACCGCGGCGAGGTACTTCTCCGTGTACGGGGCGAGCAGTTCGCGCTGGTCGGTCTGGACGAAGCCGGAGATCACCGCCTCCTGCAGGGCGTTGGGGAGCTTGTCGGACTCCACGACCGCGGCCCACGCCTCCGCCTTGGCCTCCGGAGTCGGCCGCGCCGCCCGCGCGGTCGCCGCGTGACGCTCGCCCGCGGCCGTCTTGTCCCGCTCGTACTCCGCGGAGATGTCCTCCTCGTCGAACACACCGACCGAGGCGAGGCGCTCCACGAACGCCCAGCGCAGCTCGGTGTCGACAGCCAGACCCTCGATGGTCTGCGCCCCGTCCAGCAGCGCCTCGAGCAGGTCCAGCTGCTGCGGGGTGCGCGCGGTCGTGGCGAACGCCCGCGCCCACGCCAGCTGGTGGTCGCTGCCCGGCTCGGCCGCCTGCAGATGCGCGAGCGTGGCGTCCGTCCACTGGGTCAGACCGGTCTCGCGCCACTGCGGCGCCGCGTACAGGTCGATCGCGAGCTTCACCTGGCGGTGGAGCGACTGGACCACGCCGATGTCGGACTCCTTGCCGATCCCGGACAGGACCAGCGCCAGATAGTCGCGGGCGGCGAGCTCGCCGTCGCGGGTCATGTCCCAGGCCGAGGCCCAGCACAGCGCCCGCGGGAGCGACTCGGCGAAGTCGCCCAGGTGCTCGGTGACCGTCTGCAGCGACGCCTCGTCGAGGCGGACCTTGGCGTACGTCAGGTCGTCGTCGTTGAGCAGCGCGACCGCGGGACGCGGCTTGCCCACCAGTTCCGGTACGCCAGTGAGTTCACCGTCGACGTCCAGTTCGACGCGCTCGGTGCGCACAAGCTTCCCGTTCTCGTCCAGGTTGTAGAAGCCGACCGCGATCCGGTGCGGCCGCAGCACCGGCTCACCCCTCGCGCCGGCCGGCAGCGGCGGGGCCTCCTGCTTGACCGCGAAGGAGGTGATCACACCGGACGCGTCGGTGTCGATCACCGGGCGCAGGATGTTGATGCCGGCGGTCTCCAGCCAGGCCTTCGACCAGGTCTTCAGATCCCGGCCGCTGGTCTCCTCCAGGGCGCCCAGCAGATCGGACAGGCGTGTGTTCTTGAAGGCGTGCGCCTTGAAGTACGCCTGTACGCCCCTGAAGAACTCATCCACCCCGACATACGCCACAAGCTGCTTGAGAACGGACGCGCCCTTGGCGTAGGTGATGCCGTCGAAGTTCACGAGAACGTCATCGAGGTCGCGAATTTCGGCCATGATCGGATGGGTCGACGGCAGCTGGTCCTGCCGGTACGCCCAGGTCTTCATGGAGTTCGCGAACGTGGTCCACGCGTGCGGCCACTTCGAGCCCGGCGCGTACGCCTGGCAGGCGATCGAGGTGTAGGTGGCGAACGACTCGTTCAGCCACAGGTCGTTCCACCACTCCATGGTGACAAGGTCGCCGAACCACATGTGGGCCAGCTCGTGCAGGATCGTCTCCGCCCGCACCTCGTACGCCGCGTCCGTCACCTTCGAGCGGAAGACGTACTGGTCGCGGATGGTCACCGCGGCCGCGTTCTCCATCGCGCCCGCGTTGAACTCCGGCACGAACAGCTGGTCGTACTTGGCGAACGGGTACGCGTAGTCGAACTTCTCCTGGAACCAGTCGAAGCCCTGGCGGGTGACCTCGAAGATCGCGTCCGCGTCCAGGAACTCGGCCAGCGAAGGACGGCAGTACACACCGAGCGGGACGGACTGCCCGTCCCTCTCGTAGCTGCTGTGCACCGCGTGGTACGGGCCGACGATCAGCGCGGTGATGTACGTGGAGATCCGCGGCGTCGGCTCGAAGTGCCAGACGTTGTCCTTGGGCTCCGGCGTCGGTGAGTTCGAGATCACCGTCCAGCCCTCGGGGGCCTTCACGGTGAACCGGAACGTGGCCTTGAGATCGGGCTGCTCGAACGAGGCGAAGACCCGGCGCGCGTCCGGCACCTCGAACTGCGTGTAGAGGTACGCCTGCTGGTCCACCGGGTCCACAAAGCGGTGCAGACCCTCACCGGTGTTGGTGTACGCGCAGTCCGCGACCACCGTCAGCTCGTTGTCGCCCTCGTGCAGATGCGCCAGCGCGATCCGCGAGTCGCGGAAGACCGCGGCGACGTCCAGCGACTTGCCGTTCAGCACGACCTCGTGCACCGCCGGCGCCACCAGGTCGATGAACGTCTCGGCGCCCGCCTCGGCGGACGAGAAGCGCACCGTGGTCACGGACCGGTAGGTCCCGCCCTCCTGCGCCCCGGAGAGATCGAGGTCGATCTCGTACGAGTCAACGGTGAGCAGGCGCGCCCGCGCTTGCGCCTCTTCACGGGTCAGGTTTGTGCCAGGCACCCGGTCATCTCCTCGGTATGTGATGTTTCAGGTCATCCTTCCACGGGCCGGCCCTGGTCCGCCCGGGAGAATCGTCCGCTACCGTCGCCGCACGGCGACCGGGACGAGGGGGAGCGGGCATGAGTGCCGACATCGTGATCGCGGGCGCCGGGATCGGCGGGCTGACCTGCGCCCTGACCCTGCACGAGGCCGGGTTCCGGCCCCGGATCGTCGAAGCCGCGCGGCAGCTGCGTCCCATCGGAGTGGGAATCAATCTGCTGCCGCACGCCGTGGCCGAGCTGACCGCGCTGGGCCTCGGGGACGCTCTCGCCGAAGTCGCCGTGCCCACTGCCGAGATGGCCCACTTCGACCGGCACGGCAACCGCATCTGGGCCGAGCCGCGCGGCCTGGCAGCCGGCCATGAATGGCCTCAGTACTCACTGCACCGCGGCGAGCTCCAGCAGATCCTGCACGACGCGGTACGCGACCGGCTCGGGCCGGACGCGGTGCGCACCGGGACGGCGCTTTCGTCCCTCGCCCACGACGGGGACCCGCTGCGGATCACCCTGCGCTCCTCGGCGACCGGTGCCCGCACCACCGAGTACGCCGACGTGCTGATCGGGGCCGACGGACTGCACTCCGCGGTCCGCGCGCTGCTGCACCCCGGCGAACAGCCACTGCCGCTGTGGAACGGCATCCGGATGTGGCGCGGCACCGCCGTCGGCAAGCCGTTCCTGGACGGGCGCACCATGGTCATCGCCGGCAGCAACGCGACCGCCAAGCTGGTCGTCTACCCGATCTCGCGCCGCGCCGAGCGCCGCGGCGATGCCCTGTTGAACTGGGTCGCCGAGGTCCGCGTCGGCGACCCGGGCCCGGTCGAGGGCGCCGCCTGGAACCGCACCGGACGCCTCGACGACGTGCTCGCCCACTTCACCGACTGGCGGCTGGACCGTCTCGGCCTGGACGTGCCGGCGCTGATGGCTGCCACCGGTGAGATCCTCGAGTACCCCATGGTCGACCGGGAACCGCTGGAGCGCTGGGGCAGCGGGCGGGTGACGCTGCTCGGCGACGCGGCGCATCCCATGTATCCGATCGGCTCGAACGGCGGCTCACAGGCGATCCTCGACGCCCGGGCACTGGCCCGCGCTCTCACCGCGTCCCACTCGCTCCCCGCCGGTCTGCGCGCGTACGAGCAGGAGCGCACGGACCCCGTGAACGCCCTGGTCCTCGCCATGCGCGACATGCCCGCCGACCGGCTGCTGCAGGCAGTCGCACAGCGCGCCCCGGACGGCTTCGAGCGGGCGGAGGATGTGCTCACCACCGAGGAGCTGGACTCGATCGACGCGGCATACCGCAGGACATCGGGGCGGTAGCCGTCCCGAAGCAAAGGGGGCGGGCGCCGTGCCGGCGCCCGCCCCCCTCGTACTCGCCGTGTCAGCCGCGCAGCTCCTCCGCGACCAGCTCCGCGATCTGTACCGCGTTCAGCGCCGCGCCCTTGCGCAGATTGTCGTTGGAGAGGAACAGCGCGAGGCCGTTGTCGACGGTCTCGTCCACACGGATACGGCCCACGTACGAGGCGTCCTTGCCGGCCGCCTGGAGCGGGGTCGGGATCTCGGAGAGCTCCACGCCCTCCGCGCCCTTCAGCAGCTCGTAGGCGCGCTCCACGCTGATCGGACGCTCGAATCGGGCGTTGACCTGGAGGGAGTGGCCGGAGAAGACCGGGACACGGACACAGGTGCCGGAGACCTTGAGCCCGGGGATCTCCAGGATCTTGCGGGACTCGTTGCGGAGCTTTTGCTCCTCGTCCGTCTCGAAGGAGCCGTCGTCGACGATCGATCCCGCCAGCGGGACCACGTTGAAGGCGATGGGGCGCTTGTAGACACCCGGCTCCGGGAACTCCACGGCCTCGCCGTCGAACGCGAGCTGGTCGGCCTTCTCGGCCACGGCGCACGCCTGTGTGCGCAGCTCGGCGACGCCCGCGACGCCCGAGCCGGACACGGCCTGGTAGGTCGTGGCGACGAGCGCCTCGAGGCCCGCCTCCTGGTGGAGGGGCTTGAGGACCGGCATCGCGGCCATCGTGGTGCAGTTCGGGTTGGCGATGATGCCCTTGGGGCGGTCCTTGACCGCGTGTGGATTGACCTCGGAGACCACGAGCGGAACCTCGGGGTCACGGCGCCAGGCGGAGGAGTTGTCGATCACGACGGCGCCCTGGGAGGCCACCTTCTCGGCGAGCGCCTTGGAAGTGGCGCCGCCGGCCGAGAAGAGCACGATGTCCAGGCCGGAATAGTCGGCCGTGGAAGCGTCCTCGACGGTGATGTCCCGGCCCTGCCACTCGATCGTGGAGCCCGCGGACCGGGCGGAGGCGAACAACCGCAGCTCGTCGGCCGGGAACTTGCGCTCGGCGAGGATCTTGCGCATGACCGTGCCGACCTGCCCGGTGGCTCCGACGATTCCGACCTTCACGGGACTCCTCCGTACGTTTGTGCAGCCTGTGTGGCCTGGGTGTCTTCCATGATGCGTATGTCCCTGGCCACCTTGTCCAATCCATTGTCCGAGGAGCGGGACACATGCTCCTTCTCACACGCGAAGAGCGGGCGCCCCATGGACGCCCGCCCTCCGAGTGCAGTCGGTCACACCGTTACGGCGTGACCTTCTCGATCACGACGCTGCCGGTGCCCGCGGCGGTTCCGCGCGCGTTCAGCAGCTGCACCTCGCCGAAGAACTGCCGGCCCTCGGGCGCCGCGCTGCCCACCAGGACCTCCGCGCCGACCTGCGCCGACGCACCGTTGGCCAGCTTCACGGTCTGGGCCTCGTCGACCTTGACGGTGCCGAGGGAGGGCGAGAAGTAGACGTCCCGGTAGTTGTACTCGGTGCTGCCCGCCGGGACCGCGTAGCCGACGACCTTGATGGTGTAGGTGCCGGCGGCCGGCTTGGTGAGGCTCACGGCCTCCTCCGAGTCGCCGTCCGCGGACTGGCCGACGCGGGTCGCGCCGTTCCAGACCTCGAGGTCGAGGTCGGCCGCGGCGTCGGAGACACCGCCGATGGCGACGTCGAGACGCTCCACACCCTCACCGACGGTGACCGTGGTCTCGAGGGTCTCGCCCTCCTTGATGACCGGACGGGCCACCTTCGCCGAGCCGAGCGAGCCGCCCTTCAGCTTGCCGTCGATGGCGGCGAAGCCGTTGGAGACCTTCCAGTCGACCTGGGCCGGGGTGCCGACCTTGGCCTCGGGGATCGTCTTCACGGCCGGGTCGAACGCCGCACCGAGGACGGTGACGTCCAGCTTGTACGGGTTGTCCAGCAGCGGGGACGTACGACGGGACTCGACCTCGATCTCCCAGACACCCGGCTGCGGGTCGGCGTACGACCGCAGGTCGGGACGGCAGGTGTTGGCCGGGTTGTCGTAGTTGGGGTAGCAGTTGACCGTCGCGCTGTCCTCGACGCCCACTCCGTACGGGTGGATCGAGATGAACCGGGTCTGGCTCTTGTCCTTCAGACCGCCGAGCGCGACCTCAAGGGTCTTGGCGCCCTCGGGAACGGTCACGAAGTACGACTTGTGGCTGTTGCGCTGCACCGAGCCGGACGCCGAGAACGAGTACGCCGGCTTGGCCAGCTGATCCGATGCGACCACGGTGGCCAGGATCTGCTTGTCCACTCCCTCGGTGCGGACGTCGTCCACCTCGAGGATGGCGCTGTGCGCACCCTTGGTGCGAGCCTTCGCGTCGACCTTCACGGTGACCGGCTTGTTCAGCGGCAGCACCACGGAGCCGGAGCCCGGCAGGTCGAAGGTGCCGTCGTTGTACTTCCAGTCCAGCTCGTGCCGGATCGGACGGTCCGGGCCGGTGGTCCGGGTGATGGTGACGTCGTACGACTTCTTCTGGCCGGCCTTCAGGCCGCCCTCACGGTCGTACAGTCCGGTGCCGAAGCCCGGAGTCTTCAGGAACTGGTCGATCGCGGTGTCGACCGGAGCCTTCACGGCGTACTCGTGGGCGGTGGCGCGGTCCTTGATCGCGTCCCAGGCGTCCACGATGTCGATCAGGCCGGAGCCCTGCTCGTGCGCGGCGACACCCTTGATCTTGTTCGCCGTGCTGGTGAGCGCGGTGCGCAGGTTCGCCGGGGTGAGGTCGATCTTCCTCTGCTTGGCGGCGGAGATCAGCAGCGCGCTTGCGCCGGCGGCCTGCGGCGAGGACATCGAGGTGCCCTGCAGCATGCCGTAGCCGGCGGGGAGCTGGTAGCCGGACTCCTTCACCGGCGCACCGGGCAGCCAGGTCTGGATGGTGTTGACGGAGGCGCCGGGGGCGGTGATCGTCGGGGTGAAGCCGCCGTCCTCACGCGGGCCGCGCGAGGAGAAGGGGAACATGGCGTACTTCTTCTCCACGGCCGAGCCGTAGTTGGAGGCCCAGGTCTCCTTGGAGATCGCGGCACCGACGGAGAGCACCTTGTCGGCCAGACCGGGGTCGCCGATGGTGTTGGTGCCCGGGCCCTCGTTGCCGGCCGAGATGACCAGCTGGACGCCGTACTCGTCGATCAGACGCGTGTAGAGCTCGGCGCGGGCGTTGTTGCCGTCGTTCAGCGCCGGCAGGCCGCCGATGGACATGTTGACGATGTCCACACCGCGGTTGATGACCAGGTCGGCCATGCCCTCGGTGAGCGCCACGTTGGTGCAGCCGCCGCTCCAGGAGCAGGCGCGCGAGGAGACGAGCTTGGCGCCGGGTGCCGCACCGTTCATCCGTCCGCCGAACAGACCGTTGGCGGCGGTGATACCCGCGACGTGGGTGCCGTGCTCGGACTCGATGATGCCGACGTTGACGAAGTCGGCCTTCTTGCCGACCCAGTCACCGCCCAGCGGGTCCATCGGGACGTCCTTGCGGATCTCGATCACGAACGGGATCCGCTCGGCGACCTCGGTCGCCGGGTTGTCCGTGCCGAACCAGCCGATCTGGTAGCCGTCCTTGTACGGCTTCATCGGCTCGTTGTCGGTGAAGTCGCCGTCCTGGTCGGTGTCGACGCGGACGGTGCCCGCGGCCGGGTCGTAGAGCAGGCCGAACCGGTCGCTGGTGTCGCCGTCGCGGTTGACGTCCCCCTTCATGTCACCGTTGGCCGTGATCGACTCGGTGAACCGGCTGAACTGGTACGAACCCGCCGGGGCCTTCCAGGTGCTGCCGGCACTGGTGAACACCGGACCGTCGACGGGCGTGATCTGGGCGCGCCAGGTGCCGTCGCTGTCGGTGATCGGGTCGGTGGCGGTCACCCAGTCGGTGATCTTGCGCTCGCCGGTCGTGGTCTTCTGCAGCGCCGGGTGACCGAGGTCGACGCCCGAGTCCATGATGCCGATGGTCACGCCGCGGCCGTCGTACTTCGGGTGGTCCTGGACGAACTCCACCGCGCCCGTCTCGAACGACGGGTTGTAGGGGTTCTTCGCGGGCGTGCCCTTGTCCGGCGCCTGGTAGTTGCCCGCGGTCGGGGCCGTGGCCGCGCCCCTGCTGCGGTCAGCGGCCGGGGTGGGGTCGTCCAGCTCGACCTCGTGCTTGAGGTCGATGCCGTGGACGCTGGAGAGCTTGGTGGCCGCCTTGATGGCGGCGTCCGCCTTGCCGGTCGGCAGAGTGGCCCGTACGTAGCCGAGCTTGTCGATGGTCTTGCCGACCGACGCGCCCGGTACGGCGTCGAGCTGGTCGGCGACCTGCTCGGTCCGCCCGGGTGCGGTGGCGACCATCACGGTCACGCTCTTCTGGCCCTTGGCCTCGGCCTGGGCGAGCAGATCGGCGTCCGCCGAACCGAGCTTGTCGGAGGCGGAGCCCTTGACGGGGGCGGAGCCGACGGGGTCGTCGGCGGTGCCCGCCGAGAACGCCGGCACCGCGCCGGCGGCGACCAGCGCGGCCACGAGGCCGGCGGCGGCTGCCACACGGGCCGCGCGTCTCGGCCCTGTTATGGAGCTCTGGGACTGGGGGGTCATCAGCATCCCTGTTTGTGAAAGAGAGGGTCCGGATTTCGGTACCGGATGACCGCTCACCCTTTCGCAAATGACAGGGGTTTGTGGAGAGTTGCCGGGGGCGGGATGCGGCCATGGCGGACATCCGCCACTGCGGAGTATGCGCCACGACGGTCAAATGGGGATGAATCGCCACGCGGGAGCGAGGGAAGGAGCGCCGGAAGCGGACCGTCAGCTTTCGCGGGTCTTGGCGTAATGCCGGGACGCCTTTGTGCGGTTGCCGCACAGGGCCATGGAGCACCAGCGGCGGGTGCCGCTCCGTGAGGTGTCGAAGAAGTGCAGGACACATGCCTCGTGCGCGCAGGCGCGGATCCGGTCGGGCGCGGTGCGCAGCAGGGCCAGATGGCCGTGCGCCGCGGTCCAGGCCGGCCCCCAGGCCGGATCGGCGAACTCCGCCTCCTCGCCCGGCCCCTGGGAGGTGAGTGTGGCGCGAATCCGCCCGTGGGCGAGCACCTCGTCCACACGGGCGGCCGCCGCGGCGGCGCTGTCCGTGCCGTCGGCGAGCGCGACGAGGGCGTCGCGGGCGGCCCGGGTGTGCATCAGGGTGGCCCCGTCGGCGGTGAACCGGTCCGCGAGCCCGTTGCCCTCCAGCCAGATCCGCAGCCCGTCGGCATCGGCGAGCAGATCCCGCGGTTCGCCTTCGTGGATCCAGCGGGTGTTGAGCAGGTCGAGCGAGATCGGCTCGCCGATGAGTGGGCGGGGATCGGCGACGGGCATTCCGGGTTCCTTCCTGCGCCCCTTGGGCGTCAACCGCTCAAGGGTGCGTGACTGGTTGGCTCGCGCCACGGGAGCGCATGCCGCGCGGGGCCGCCGCAGACCGGTGACCGGGACCGGGCGGGTCGTACGCCTCGTTGCGTAGCCTCTGTGGATGAACAAGGAGTTGAGGGTCGCGGCCTACGCGGTGTGCATCCGGGAGGAACAGGTCCTGCTGGCCCGTTTCGTGGCGGGCGACGGCACCAGGAGATGGACACTGCCCGGCGGAGGCATGGACCACGGGGAGGATCCCCTGGACACCGTGGTGCGTGAGGTCGAGGAGGAGACCGGGTACGCGGCGGAGATGACCGCGCTGCTCGGACTGGACTCGGTCCGCCGCCGCTATCCGCGCAGGCTCGGCGCGTTCGCGGACTTCCAGGGGCTGCGGATCGTGTACGAGGGCCGGATCACGGGCGGCTCGCTGCGGCACGAGACGAACGGGTCGACCGACCTCGCGGCCTGGTACCCGCTGACGGCGGTGCCGGGTCTCGACCGGGTCGAACTGGTGGACATCGGGCTGGAGCTGTATCGCTCCAGACCCCCGGTCGGCCGGGCCGCTCAGCGCGGCAGCACCACCACATAGGCGGCGGGATCGCGGTCCGCGGCGGCCATCAGGGCCGTGCGGACCACGACCGCCTGTTGCTGGGGCGAGTCCCGCAGTTTGCCCGGAGTGATGTGGACGACGGTGATGCCGAGGCGCTCCAGGTGCTCCCGCCTGCGGCCGTACTCCGACGACAGGGCGTCCTCGTCCTGGCGGGGCGCGCGGGTGTCCAGCTCGATGGCGACAGCCTGCTCGGGCCAGTACGCGTCCACCCCGCCGAGGTCGGGGCCGCCGGGAAGCCGCAGATCCACGTTCCACAGCGGCTCGGGGAGTCGGCTGTCGCGCACCAGGTCGTACAGCCGCCGCTCGGACAGGGCCCGCCCTTCGCACAGCAGCGTGTCGACGGCCTCCACGACAGCCGGGACAGCGAGCAGCCGGGCCTCGTTCAACTCCCGTACGACGGCCGCGGGCTCGCAGTACCTGCCGCGCACGGCCTCGGTGAGCACCAGGCGGATGGTCTCGACGTCGCCGAGCTGTGCGACGGTATCCGCGACGGCGCGGGCCACCGGGGCGACGGGCAGTCCGGTGATCTCCAGCGGCCCCGGCAACTCCTGCGCCCGCACCAGCCGGACACACCCGGCCGACCGAAGCCGCCGGGCACGCGACACGAGTACGTCGATCTTCTCGAGCGACCGCAGCGGCGGCGCGGCCGAGAACCCGTACAGGACGAGCGCGGCCATGCCGGTGATCATGGCCTCACCGGTCCGGTGCCGCCCGGCGTACAGCAGCGCCCCGTGGAGCCGCTCTTCACTGGTCGGCGTCCCGGGCCGCAGGAGATACACGCCGGGCAGCATCAACTGCCAGGCCCCGCCGGCCCGGCACTGCTCGGCGATCCGTGCGGGCGCAACCCCGTGCGCCCGCAACTGCGCGGTGGACATCACCCGCGGCCGCACCGTGGAGAGGTGGCTGAGGGGAAGGGGGGAGAGGGGAGTGTTGTGCTGCGTCATGCGGGGGAAATGCCCGCATGGACCGAGTCCGCTAACCGCTGTTACAAGCCCGTCGACATTCCGGGACAACCTCGTCCTAAAGTACGCGCGTTCGACTGCCGATCAGGATCGCTGCGCCATTCGACTGACATGGGGAAACAGGGTGCTCGGCGGGGGCAGCAGCGTCGCCCGTCCCGCCGGGCCGAGGCGGCGGGGCCGGGAAGCCCCCGACCCCGCCACCGGCCGTCAGACCGACGCGCCCGCGTCACACGCCTGCGCCCGCAGCGCCCTCGCCAGGTCGTCACGGGACTCGAGGACCAGGCGGCGCAGGGCCGGAGCCGCCGAAGCGTGCGCCGTGAGCCACTGGTCCGTGGCCGCCAGTGTCGCCTCGTCGTCCTGGAGCGACGGGTACAGCCCCCGCACCACATCCATGCCGATCTGGATCGACCGCTTCGACCACACCCGTTCGATCGCCTCGAAGTACCTCGGCGTGAACGGCGCCAGCAGCGCGCGCTGCCCCGGCTGGGAGAACCCGGCGATCGTC
The DNA here is from genome assembly GCF_042888425.1 of Streptomyces sp. NPDC002889. NCBI lineage: Bacteria > Bacillati > Actinomycetota > Actinomycetes > Kitasatosporales > Streptomycetaceae > Streptomyces > Streptomyces sp. NPDC002889. The sequence continues at coordinate 185,669 of NZ_JBIAPT010000012.1, read as the reverse complement.
GCCTCCGCCAGCGCGTTGGACAGCGCGTCCGACTCCACGACCGCCGCCCACGCCTGGTCCTTGACCGCCGCCGACGGGCGCGCCGCCAGGCAGCGCACCTCGTGCCGCTTGCCCGAGGCCGTGTCGTCGCGGGCCAGTTCCGCCGCGATCGCGGCCTCGTCCGCAGCCCCGTGCGCGACCAGCGGCCCAAGGAACGCCCAGCGCAGCTCCTGGTCCACGTCCAAGCCGTCGATCTTCGCCGTACCGTCCAGCAGCCCGGTCAGGAGCTGGAGATCCGCGTCGCTCGAGGCGACCGACGCGAAGAACCGCGCCCAGGCCAACTGGTGCTGGCTGCCGGGGGCGGCCAGCCGCAGCTCCCGCAGTGCGCCTTCCGCGAGCAGCCGTCCGCCCTCCTCGCGCCACGCGGGTGCCGCGTAGTGCTCGAGCGCCGCCCGGGTCCAGGCATGCAGCATCTGCAGCACGCCGATGTCGGACTCCCGCCCGGCGAACTTCAGCACCAGGTCGATGAAGTCACGCGTCGGCATGAGCGCGTCCCGCGTCAGGTTCCACAGGGCCGACCAGCACAGGGCCCTGGCCAGCGGGTCGGCGATGTCGCCCAGGCGCGTGCGCAGCGTCTCCAGCGACCGCTCGTCGAAGCGGAGCTTGCAGTACGTCAGATCGTCGTCGTTCACCAGGACGAGCTCCGGCCGCTGCGCGCCCGCCGGCTCGGAGACGACCGTCCGCGCCCCGGCCACGTCCACCTCGGCGCGCGCGTACCGCACGAGCTCCGTGCCCTCGGTCCGGTACAGGCCGACCGCCACCCGGTGCGGTCGGAGCTCCTCGCCGTCCTGGACCACCGCGAGCTCGGTGATCCGGTCCCCGGCGTCGTAGGTGATCTGCGGGGTGAGCGAGTTGACCCCGGACGTCTGAAGCCACGACCGCGACCACGCCGTCATGTCCCGGCCCGAGGTCTCCTCCAGCACGGACAGTAGATCGCCCAGCCGCGTGTTCCCGTACGCGTGCCGCTTGAAGTAGCGCCGGGAGCCCTCCAGGAACGCGTCCCGTCCCACGTAGGCCACCAGCTGCTTCAGCACCGACGCGCCCTTGGCGTAGGTGATCCCGTCGAAGTTGAGCTTGGCGTCCTCCAGGTCACGGATGTCGGCCGTGATCGGGTGGGTGGAGGGCAGCTGGTCGGCCCGGTACGCCCAGGCCTTGCGGTTGTTGGCGAAGGTCACCCACCCGTTGGTGAAGCGGGTCGCCTCCACCATCGAGAACGAGCCCATGAAGTCCGCGAACGACTCCTTCAGCCACAGGTCGTCCCACCACTGCATGGTGACCAGGTCGCCGAACCACATGTGCGCCATCTCGTGCAGGACGACGTTCGCCCGGTGCTCGTACGAGGCCTGTGTGACCTTCCCACGGAAGATGTACTCCTCGCGGAAGGTGACCATGCCCGGGTTCTCCATCGCGCCGAGGTTGTACTCGGGCACGAACGCCTGGTCGTACTTGCCGAACGGGTACGGGTAGTCGAAGTTGTCGTGGAAGAAGTCGAGGCCCTGCTTGGTGACGAGGAAGATGTCGTCCGCGTCGAAGTGCTTCGCCAGCCCCTTGCGGCACATCGCGCCGAGCGGGATCTCCAGCTCGGTTCCGGAGCCGGAGGCGCCGCCCCCGTCGACGGTGCGCCGGTAGGTGTCGGTCACGTAGTGGTACGGGCCCGCCACCACACAGGTGATGTACGTGGAGATCGGCGCGGTCCGCGCGAATCGCCACACCCCGCCCTCCCGGGACTCCTCGGCGCCGTTGCTCCACACCGTCCAGCCGTCGGGTGCTGTCACCTCGAAGCGGAACGGTGCCTTGAGGTCGGGCTGTTCGAACGTGACGAAGACCCGGCGGGCGTCGGCCGGCTCGTACTGCGTGTACAGGTAGACCTCGCCGTCCTCCGGGTCGACGAACCGGTGCAGGCCCTCGCCGGTGCGGCTGTACGCGCACTGTGCTTCCACGGCCAGCACGTTCTCGGCCGCGAGGCCGTCCAGCCTGATCCGCGAACCGTCGAAGACCGTGTCGGGGTCCAACTTCTGACCGTTGAGTGTGATCCCGGTCACGGCGGGCGCGATCAGATCCGCGAACGTCGACGCCCCCGGCTCCACGGCACGGAACCGGATCGTGGTCACCGACCGGAAGGTGCGCGGCCCGGAGCCCTCCGGGGTCTCCCCGACCGCGGAGCGCACATCGAGGGCGACTTCGTACCCGTCGACGGACAGCAGCTCGGCCCGGGTGCGGGCCTCGTCGCGGGACAGATTCTCACCGGGCACAAGCACTCCTTCGGTGTCTCGTTCGACAGGGGAGATCCTCCCACGGGAATCGATCGGGCGATCGGTGGTGTTGCCGGTGCGAGGCAGGCAGAATGCCGTGGCCAAGGTGAGGAGAGACATGTCGGAGAACGGCAAGACCCCGGTCGACTTCTGGTTCGACCCGCTGTGCCCGTGGGCGTGGATGACCTCCCGCTGGATGCTCGAGGTCGAGAAGGTGCGTGACGTCGAGGTCCGCTGGCATGTGATGAGCCTTGCCGTGCTGAACGAGGACAAGCTGGACGAGCTGCCGGATTCCTACCGCGAGATGCTCTCGACCCAGGCCTGGGGTCCGGTCCGGGTCGCGGTCGCCGCCCAGCAGGAGCACGGCGACGAGGTGCTCGGCAAGCTCTACACCGCGCTCGGCACCCGATTCCACAACGAGGGTCAGGGGCCGGTCCGTGACGCGGTCGTTGCCGCCCTGGAGGAGACCGGCCTGCCTGTCTCGCTCGCGGACTACGCGGACAAGGAGACCTACGACGCCGAACTGCGCGCCTCCCACAAGGAAGGCATCGAGAAGGTCGGCCAGGAGGTCGGCACCCCGGTCATCGCGGTGCCCGGCTCGGACGGCGAGCAGATCGCCTTCTTCGGCCCGGTCGTCACCCCGGCCCCCAAGGGCGAGGACGCGGCCAGGCTGTGGGACGGCACGCTGATGGTCGCCTCGATACCGGGCTTCTACGAGATCAAGCGCACCCGGACACAGGGCCCCATCTTCGACTGACCGACCGACTGGCCGCGCACCGCAACGATCAATGGAGCGACCCCGGCGGTGAGCGGCCACGTCCACGAGAGCGGCGCCGGTTCAGGTGCACAAAGGGGACGGCCCCCGCGAGTCATGTCCTCGCGGGGGCCGTCCTTCTTTCCGCCTGCCCGGTGAAGGCTGAGAAGACGATCACGAGCAGGGCGTCCTCGGATTCCCCGGGTCAGGGGGCGATGAGCGGCGTGCGCTCCTTGGCCCGCGCGTAACGCCCGGCCACGTCCTGCCAGTTCACGACCTGCCACATCGCGTCGATGAAGTCCACCTTCTGGTTCTTGTACTGCAGATAGAAGGCGTGCTCCCAGGCGTCGAAGACCAGGATCGGGACGGTGCCCTGGCCGACATTGCCCTGGTGGTCGTAGACCTGCTCGACGATCAGGCGGCGGCTGACCGGCTCGTACGCCAGCACGCCCCACCCCGAGCCCTGTGTGGTCGCCGAGGCCTTCGTCAGCTGGGACTTGAACTTGGCGAACGAGCCGAACGACTCGGCGATCGCGTCCGCGAGCTCGCCGACGCCGTCCTTCTCCAGCGGTTCGCCGCCGCCGTCGCCCGTCATGTTGTGCCAGTAGATCGAGTGCAGGATGTGGCCGGAGAGATGGAACGCGAGGTTCTTTTCCAGACCGTTGATCGCCCCCCAGGCTTCCTTGTCGCGCGCCTCCTCGAGCTGCTCGAGGGTGTCGTTGGCGCCCTTCACGTAGGCCGCGTGGTGCTTGTCGTGGTGGAGCTCGACGATCTGCGGACTGATGACCGGTTCGAGCGCCGCGTAGTCGTACGGAAGTTCGGGAAGCGTGTAGATGGCCATGAGTCCAGTACCTCCGACTGCCAGTACTTATTGCAAGTCTTATGCATCTGCACATTAGCAGCATCATCGTCCCGCCGTGATCAGGCGTCGGTCCTCGGTACTACCGGCCCGCCCGCCCTCCTGCCGCGAGATCACCGCGAGGTCCGGAAAGTCGGTCACGACGGCATCCACGCCGAGGCTGTAGTGCAGGGCGTACTCGGCGAACGCGTCACCGAACGCGTTCGGATCGCTGCCGCGTCGCAGCGCCGCCGGAAGGAACTGGTTCTCGGCCCGGAAGGTGTACGCGCCGACCTTCAGCCCGGCCGCATGCGCATCCGCCCGCAGCGGGGACGGCGGGACGAGCGACGACGTGTCCGGGCCGATCCAGTCGGCGTACTCGGCGATCTCGCGCAGGTGACCGATCGCCAACGGTCCGTCGTGGAACGGGCGTTGGCTTCCGGCGGCAGGGGCCGAAAGTACGGACACAGCGGTCGTCGCGCCGGCGGCGAGCAGCAGCGAACGGCGTCCTGGCGTCGCGGGCATACGGTCTCCCTCTCACGGGCCCGGGTGGGGGCGCCGGGCGTACGCCGGCGACAGGTGGACGGTCATGTCCGGCGTGCGCGGGCGCGCGAGGCGGCGAGACGGTCCAGATGCTCCCCGTACGCCTTCGCGTAGAACGCCGACCGGGACGGGTCCGGCGCGACCAGTGCCGTCGGGGCCGTCCAGGCGGCGGCATCCAGCTCGACGCCGTGCCGTGCTGCCGAGGCCAGCACGGCGCCGCGCGCCCCCACCTCGCCCTCGATGATGCGCAGTTCACGCCCGAGCACATCGGCGAACAGCCGCGTCCAGGCGGGGGAGCGGGTGCCGCCGCCGCAGATGGTCACCGTGCCCGTAAGGCCCGCGGCCTCCAGACAGTGGCGGGCGGCGAAGGCGATGCCCTCGCAGGTGGCGCGGATCAGATCGGCCTTCGTCGACTCCAGGCTGATGCCGGACAGTTCGGCGCGCAGATGCGGCTCGACGAACGGGGCGCGCTCGCCGGAGGGTGCGAAGTAGGGCAGTACCCGAACCCCGTGCGCGCCGGGAGGTGTCGCCTCCAGCAGGGCGTCGACCTCCTGGTGCGGGACGCCCGTGGTGTTCAGCACCCAGTCGAGGGCGGCCGTGCCGACCATCGCCGGCATCGCGTGCAGGAAGTGGCCTGGGCGCTCCGTCGAGATGTACAGGCCCGCGGGCTCACCGGCCAGATCCAGGCGGGAGGTGGCCACGAGGGACGCCAGACACGTGCCGATGATCAGCAGACCGTCGCCGGGCGCGGTCACGCCCGCGCCTAGCGCACAGGCCGGCAGATCGTAGGGGCCGTTGGTGATCGGCGTGCCCGAGGGCAGCGTGCCGGTGGCGAGCGGATCGCTGACCGGGGCCAGCAGCCCGCGGCGTCGGCTCAGCCCGAGCGCCTCGACGACCTCGGCGCAGTAGCGCCGGGTGCGTGGGTCGAGGAAGGGCATGGACGCGTCGGAGACATCGGTCGCCCGCAGGCCGGTCAGCCGCTGGAAGACCATGTCCTTGCAGTAGAGCGCGGTGGCCGCGGCGTCCAGGGACTGCGGCTCATGACGCTCCAGCCAGGCCAGCACAGGGCCGGGGCAGCCGGGGAACATCGCGCTGCCGGTGCGCCGGAACACCGACTCGAACACGCCCGAGGTGAGCCATTCGTCGACCAGCGCATGGGCCCGGCCGTCCATCCACGAGATCGCCGGGCGTACGGGACGGCCTTCGGTGTCCACCAGCCACACGCCGTCGCCCTGCCCCGTCAGCCCCACCAGGTCGACCGGCTCGCCGGCGGCGTCCGTCAGCGTCCCGAGCACATCGAGGACCGCCGCGTACACCTCGTCCATGTCCTGCTCGACCCGGCCGTCGTGGATGTCCAGTGCCACTGGCCGGGACTCCACGGCCAGTGTCCGCCCGTGGGCGTCGAAGGCCGCGGCCTTCACCATGGACGTGCCCGCGTCGATGCCGATGAACATCGCCATTGCAGCAGCTCTCCTAGGGGTGGGCCGTCGGGGCAACTCCGGCCCCGTGGGGGTCCCCCGGACGAGGTCGGGGGGAAGGGATGAGGCGCGGTGTCCGGGGCAGAGTCCCGCGGGGGCGCTCCAGCACGTACCGGTCCGGGGTCTCAGACCAGTACGTGCTGGAGCGGCTCCCCGCGGGCATGGCGTGCCACCTCCGCCGCCGCGATCGCCGCCGCCTTGTGGGCGACGGCGCGGCTGGCGCCGCCCAGATGCGGGGTGAGGACCAGGCCCTGCGTGGTGAGCAGCCGGGAGCCGGATGGCAGCGGCTCCTGCTCGTAGGTGTCCAGCGCCGCGGCGGCCAGCTGTCCGCGCTCCAGTGCGTCGCACAGCGCGCCGGTCTCCACCAGGCCGCCGCGTGCCGCGTTCACCAGGACCGATCCACGCGGCAGCAGCGCCAGTTCGCGGGCGCCGATCAGAGCGCGGGTCTCGGGGGTGAGCCGGGCGTGCAGGGTCACGATCCGGGAGCGGGAGAGCAGCGCGTCCAGCGAGTGCGCGCGCATTCCGTGCACATCGCCGCGCACGTACGGGTCGTACACCTCCACCTCGGCGCCGAACGCGCACAGCACCCGGGCGACCCTGCTGCCGACCGCGCCGTAGCCGATCAGCCCGACGGGTGTGTCCTCCAGCTCCGGCCCGCAGCGTTCGTAGGTGTAGTACGAGGCATCCCAACTGCCCTCCACGGCGAGCGAGTGGTGCGCCTCGGGGATACGGCGCAGCGCCGCCAGCATCAGGCCAACGGTGAACTCCGCCGTCGCCGCCGCGTTGCGCCCGGGCGCGAAGCAGACCCGCACCCCGCGCGCCTGGGCCGCCTGTACGTTCACATTGACCGGACCGCCGCGGCACACCACGATCAGCCGCAGGGCAGGCGCCGCGTCCAGCACCCGCTCGGTGAACGGCGCCATCTGGGTCACACAGATGTCGACTCCCTCGAGCGCCTCGATCAGCGTGTCCTCGGCGTCGCTCGCCTCGTCCACCTCGGCGACCTTGCCGAAGGGCTCCAGCGGCCAGGGCAGGATGAGTTCGCGCAGCTCGAAAGGGAAGCCGTCGAGGTCGTGACGTAAGGCATCGGCGATGAGCGCGTTGCGGACGAAGTGGTCACCGGCGGCCAGGACTCTCATCTCAGGGCGTCTCCTGTTTCGGCGTCATAGACATGCGTGAGCTGCGGGTCGGCGGTGACGTGGACGCTCGCGCCGCGCTCGAGGCGTACCTCGGGCCCGGTCTGCACGACCAGCGGCCGCTCCACCCCCGCCAGGGCCAGGGTCGCGATGCCGTTCTCCAGCAGCGGTTCATGGGCGCTGACGACGGCCGCTACGCCCTCGTCACCGAGCCGCAGATCCTCGGGCCGCACGCCGAGGAGCACGGCCCGGCCGGAGGGGAGCGGACGCGGCAGCGGCATCCGTACGGTCGGCGAGAGCCGCGCCTGCCCGGCCTCGACCACTCCCGGCAGCAGGTTCATCGCCGGCTCCCCCACGAAGTCGGCGACGAAAACGGTGGCGGGGGCGTCATAGATCTCCTGCGGGGTTCCGAGCTGCTGGATCACTCCGTCGTTCATCACCGCGATGCGGTCGGCGAGCGACAGCGCCTCCTCCTGGTCGTGCGTGACCAGGATCGTCGTATGGCCGAGGTCCCGCTGGATACGTTTCAGCTCGCGGCGGGTCGTATCGCGCTGGGCGGCGTCCAGATGGGACAGCGGCTCGTCCAGCAGCAGCACGTCCGGCTCCCGGATCAGCGCGCGGGCCAGTGCCACCCGCTGCTTCTGGCCGCTGGAGAGCCCGGCCGGACGGGCGCCCAGCAAGGGCGAGATCTCGATCCGCTCCGCCATCGCCGCCACCCGGCGGGCTGTCTCGGCCCGCCCTAGCCCACGGGCCGCCAGCCCGAAGCCCAGGTTCTCCGCGACGGTCAGCGGCGGATACAGCGCGTAGTTCTCGAACGCGACCCCGATGTTGCGCCGCCCGGCGGGCAGGCCCACCACGGAGGTGCCGCCGATGAGGATGTCCCCGCCACTGACCTGCTCCAGACCCGCGATCATCCGCAGTGTCGTGGACTTGCCGCAGCCGGACGGGCCGAGCAGCCCCAGCAGTTCCCCGGAACGCAGCCGGAGATCGATGCCGCGCACCGCCTCCACCACCGGGCGGCCCCGTGCGGTATACGTCTTGCGCAGCTCGTGCAGGGCCAGTTCAGTCATGTCCGGTCACCGCCCACCTCGCAGACCCGGTAGGGAACCTTGTGCTCGTCGAGGTCGCGCAGCGCTTCGGCCGGGGCGCCGTCGTCGACCAGGACCAGATCGAAGCGGGACAGCGGGGCGAGCCGGTGCAGGGCGACGCGGCCCAGTTTGGAGTGGTCGAGCAGCAGCACATTGCGGGCCGCCGAGTCGAGCATCGCCCGCTTGACCGACACGATGTGCTGCTCCTGGTGGTAGGCGAATCCGCCCGAGACGGCGGAGGTGGAGGTGAAGCAGATGTCGACCTGGAGCGACTGGACGGCCTCCACGCACGAAACGCCGAGGAAGGAGGAGTGCAGCGGGTCGTAGTCGCCGCCGAGCGCCATCAGATGGATGCCGCGCTCGGCCGACAGCAGTGTCAGCGCCTCGAGGAAGTTGGTGACCACGGTCAGCGGGGTGATCGCCCCGAGCCGGCGGGCGATCTCCAGGGTGGAGGTGGAGTCGTCGAGCATCACCGCCATGCCCGGTTCCACCAGGGTCAGCGCCTCGGCCGCGACGGCCGCCTTCTCGTGGCGCATGGTCTTGAGCCGGTAGGCGACGTTCGACTCGAAGACGCCGGACGGCTGGGCGGTCACCCCGCCGCGGAACTTGCGCACGATTCCCTGGCGTTCGAGCTCGTCCAGGTCGCGGTGGATGGTCATCAGGCTGACGTCGAACCGGTCGGCCAGCTCGGCCGCCGTCCCTTCGCCACGGGCGAGGACGTATTCGGCTATGGCGGCCTGGCGGGGTGCGGGCCCGCGCTGCTGAGGGGTGCTCATGAGGTGATTCCTTCGATCCTTCGTCCTGGTCCCTGCGGCCCGTCGGCCTCGAACAGCAGCAGGTTCTCAGGCCGGGCGCTCAGCCGGACCGGATCGTCGGGACGCAGACCGGCCGCCGTGGCCCGCGGCGTGACGAGCGAGACCTGCCGGCTCCCGACGCGCACGGTGATCTCGACCGACCGGCCGAGGGGTTCGATGACGTACACGCTGCCGGCCAGTTCGAAACCGGAGCCTCCGAGAGCCAGATCGCGGGGCCGCACACCCAGCTGTACGGGGGTGCCGGGAACCGCCGACACCCGTGGGGCTCCTGAGCAGGCCCCCTCCAGTGGGCGGAAGGTCCCGTCGGTGGCGACCGTTCCCGGCAGCAGACTGATCCGCGGCCGGCCGAACGAACGGGCCACAAAGGTGTCGTACGGCCGGTGCCAGATCTCCTCGCGGGTGCCCGTCTGCACGATCCGCCCGGCCCTGATCACCCCGATCCGGTCGCCGAGCGCGAGCGCCTCCACCGAGTCATGGGTGACGTACAGGGTGGTGGTGCGCCGCAGCGCGCTGATCGCCTTGAGCTCGGCGCGCATCGCCTGCCGCAGTTTCGCGTCGAGATGGGACAGCGGCTCGTCCAGCAGGAACGCCCGCGCCGGCCGCACCAGTACCCGGCCGAGCGCCACCCGCTGACGCTGCCCGTTCGACAGCTCGCCCACCGGGCGCCCCAGCAGGGCGCCGATGCCGAGCAGTGCGGCGACCTCGGCGATCCGCTCCCGGGCCCGGTCCGCCGGCATCCGGTGGCGTGGCGAGCGCAGCGGGGAGGCGAGATTGTCGAAGACGCTGCGGTGCGGGTACAGGGCGTACGACTCGAAGCACATCGCCACGCCGCGGTCGTACGGCTCGACGCCGGTCATGTCCGCGCCGTCCAGTTCGACCGTGCCCGCGTCCGGCTGCTCCAGGCCCGCGATGGTCTTCAGGGTCGTGGTCTTGCCCGCGCCGGACGGTCCGAGCAGACAGAAGAACTCGCCCTCGGCGACCTCCAGTCCGATCCCGTCGAGCGCGGTCGCCCTGCCGTATCTCTTGGACACGCCCCTCAGCGCGATCGCCGTGGTCATGACTTCACCGCCCCGAAGGACAGCCCGCGCACCAGGTACCGCTGGATGGTGAGCGCGAGCAGCAGCGGCGGTACGACGGAGACGAGGGCGGCAGCGGCTGTCAGGTTGTACTTGGGCCGGTCGCCGCCGAGGAAGGACAGCGCGCCCACCGTCACGGTCTGAGCCTCGGAGGAGGTGAGGATCAGCGGGAAGACGAAGTTGTTCCAGGCGAAGATGAAGGCGAGCAGAGAGACGGCTGCGACACCCGGTTTCACCAGCGGCAGCGCCACCTTGAAGAAGGCCTGCTTGCGCGTGTAGCCGTCCAGCAGCGCCGCCTGCTCCAGTTCGGGGGACAGGTCGGAGAAGTACGACCGCATGATCCATACGATCAGCGGCAGGGTGACCAGCTGCAGCACCCACACCATGCCGACGTACGTGTCGAACAGCCCGAGCTTCTGGTAGAGGACGAACAGCGGGATGATCACGGTCAGCTCGGGCGCGAAGCGGAACGAGAGCAGGGTGAACATCAGGTTCTCGGAGCCGCGGAAGCGCCAGCGCGCCGCCGCGTACGCGGCCGGGAGCCCGATCACCAGCGACAGACCCACCGCTCCGAGTGACACGACCAGGCTGTTGAGGAAGAACCGTACGAACGGCACCCCCTCGTCGTCCCCGGTGCCCAGCACCGTGCGGTACGAGTCCAGGGTGGGGGTGAACGAGAAGTAGGTGCTGAACAGTTCGTTCGCCGGCTTCAGCGACAGGACCACCATCCAGGCGACCGGGAACAGCGCGAAGACGAAGTAGAGGATGAGGGCGCCGTCCGCCGCGATCGCGAGCAGCCTGCGTTTCCACGTCACTCGGGCACCTCCGCCGCACGGCTGTTGGCCCGGCCCAGACAGCGCACCAGCACCATCGCCGCCAGATACACCACGGCCCACAGCACGATGGTGTAGCTGATCCCGAAGGAGTAGCGCTGGAAGCGGATCGCCTCCAGATAGGCGCGGATCTGCAGTGCCACCGTCGAGTCGCCGGGGCCGCCCTCGGTCAGCGCGTAGATGATGTCGAAGACCTTCAGAGAGTCCATGAACCGGAAGATCACCGCGACCAGGACATAGGGCCACAGCATCGGCAGGGTCAGCCTGCGGAAGGTGAACCACCACCCGGCCCCGTCCACCGCGGCCGCCTCGAAGGGCGAGGGGGGCAGCGAGCGCAGCCCTGCCAGCGCGAGGATCGCGACGAACGGGGTGTAGACCCAGACATCCACCATGATCGACGACAGCAGTGCCCCGGTCGGGGTGTCCGTCCACTGCACCCCGCCGAGCCCGAGAGGCTCCAGCAGGTGGTTGACGACGCCGACGGACGGCTGGAGCATCAGCTTCCAGATGATCGCGGCGATCACCGGCGCGATCATCAGCGGCAGGATCAGGATCTTCTCCAGCACCCGCCCCACCGGTGTGGAGCGGTGCAGCAGCAGCGCGACCGCCACCCCGAGAACCGTCTCGACGGCCGCCGCGCCCACCGCGTACAGCAGGGTCACCCGAGCGGAGTCCCAGAACGCCCTCTGGGCGAAGATCCGCCGGTAGTTCTCCAGGCCCACCATGTCGGGCACGGGCCTGCTCGCCGCGAAGTCGAAGAAGGTGTAGTACACCCCGAGCCCGAACGGATAGAGGATCCCGCCGGTCAGCAGCAGGGCGGGCACGATCAGCAGATACGGACGCAGCGAGCGGCGCCAGGCCGGGACGCTGCGCGCCGCCCGCTTCATCTCCTCGCGTGAGGCCGCCCCGTGGTCGGTCTCCATCAGCGAGGACATCGCTCAGCCCACCTTCGACGCCAGGTCGCTCGCGAGGCCGCCCAGCACCGATGCGGCGTTCTTGCCGCCGTAGATCTCCTGGAGGGCCGCGGCCCAGCTCGTGGTCGCGTCGAAGAACTGCTCCTGCGGCGTGAACTGGATCTTCGTGTGTTCGACGACCTTCTCGAAGGTGTCGATGAAGCCGGGGATCGCCTTCATCTTGTCCTTGTACGCGGCGTCCTGGCTCACCGACTGCCGTACCGGGTCGATGTGGTTGTACCGGACGGCGCCCTTGAGCAGATGCTCCTTGCCGGTCGCCCACTGAAGGAACAGCCAGGCAGGCAGTTTCTTCCCGCTCCTGGCGTTCATGCCGAGCGACCAGATCCACATATTGGTGGCGAGCGAGCCGCCGGGACCCTTGGGGCCGGGGTGGAAGGCGATCTTCCCCGACGCCGGGGAGGCGCCCTCGACCGCCTGGAAGTACGCGGCGGTGTCGGCGTCGAACAGCATCCCCGCCTTCTTCGCCCCGAGGTCACCTGAGCACTGGTACCAGGTGTACGAGGTCCAGGACGGCGGGCCGCCCTTTCTGACCATGTCCGCCCAGTCCCGGGTGAAGGCGATCGCCTCGGGGGAGTTCATGGCGGGCTTGATCCTGCCGTCCTCCACGGTGAAGTCCTTGAGTCCGCTTCGCGCGTACATGGTCATGAAGCCCGGGTGGATGGTGGCCCAGCTGCGCGAGCCGCGCACCGCGACCCCGTACATCCCGTCGAAGCCCGCGCCCGGCGCCCTGCGCTTGATCGCCCCGGCCAGCTCACGCAGTTCGTCGAAGGTCTCGGCCGGTTTCAGACCGAGCTTGCCGAACACCTCGGTGTTGTAGGCGACGACATTGGTCTCCCAGCCCCACGGCAGCGCGTACTGGCCGCCCTGGCCGAGCGGGGCGCCGGCCTTGAGCGACCACTGGTCGGCCTGCAGCAGATTGGGGAAGAAGTCCGCCTGGTCCCACTCGGCGCCGGTCGCCGACGCGTTGCGCATCCACGGCCCGAGATCCTCCAGCCAGCCCGGCGGACCGTACTGCCACACCATGTAGGCGCCGAGCATGAAGACGTCGTACGAGGCGCGCCCGCTGGACAGGTCGACGGTGAGCTTGTCGAAGTAGTTGTCCTCCGGGAAGACGTCGTACTCGACCTTGATGCCGGTCTTCTCGGTGAACGACTTCAGGTCGGCGAGCAGTGCGTCCGTGTACGGGTGCTTGTTCAGCAGCGCCTTGATCGTCTTTCCTTCGGCCCGCTTCCAGTCGAAGGAACCGGTGACGTCGTCCGCCGCCGAGCCGTCGGCGCCCTGCTTGCTGTCCTCGCCGAAGCCCGCGCCGCAGGCGGTGAGCAGTCCCGCCGCGGACGCGGCGGCACCGAGGGCGAGGAACCGCCGCCGGTCGTATGCGCGCATGTCCATCCCGACCTCCGCTGTGTCTTGCCCCGGGGAGGGCCCCGGACCCCGGCAGGGGAGCGATAACACGTTCAGCCGACTGGTTAACAGAGCTTGGAACAGCAGTAGTTGCCCGTCAATCCCTCGCGCAACGTCAATTCTCGGTGCACAGTGAGAACTTCACAGAAGGAGCCGGTATGTGGATGGGGATCGATCTCGGCACACAGGGCGCCCGTGCGGTGCTCGCCACCGACAGCGGTGACATCCTCGGCAGCGGCTCGGCCCCGCTCGCCGGCAGACGCGACGGCGCGGTCCACGAACAGCGGCCCGCCGACTGGTGGAACGCCGTGTGCGCCGCCACCCGCCAGGCCCTGCGCGGGCGCCCCGCCCCGCGTGCGCTCGCCGTCTGCTCCACCTCCGGCACGGTGCTGCTCGCCGACGGTGCGGGCCGGCCGCTCACCCCCGGGGTGATGTACGACGACGGGCGCGCCGCGGCCCGGGGCCCCGGCCGGGCGCTGTGGCTGCTGCGGGAGTACGGCGCCGGGCACGGCATCCGCGGCGTACGTGTCATGCATCAGGCCGATCTGATCGTGGCCCGGCTCGCGGGCCGGCCCCTGCCCACCGACTCCAGTCACGCCCTCAAGACCGGCTACGACCCCCAGCTGGGTGCGTTCACCCGGCCCGGCCCGTCCGAGTCGGCGCTGCCGGACGGGCTGCTGCCCGAGGTGGTACGGCCCGGAACCGCGCTCGGCGGAGTGTGCCCGGCCGCCGCGGAGCTGACCGGCATCCCGGAGGGCACGCTGATCGTGGCCGGGATGACGGACGGATGCGCGGCCCAGATCGCCTCGGGCTCGCTCACCGTCGGCTCGTGGAACTCGGTCCTCGGCACGACCCTCGTCCTCAAAGGCGTGGCCGCCGCACCTCTGCACGATCCGGCCGGCGTGGTCTACAACCACCTCTCCCCGGACGGGAACTGGCTCCCCGGCGGGGCATCCGGCGTGGGCGGCGGGGCCCTGCGCGCCGCCTTCCCCGACGCCGACCCCGCCCACTACGACCGGCTCGCCCGGGCCCATGACCCGTCCGGCGCCGTCGCCTACCCGCTGCTCTCGCGCGGTGAGCGCTTCCCGTTCCTGGCTCCCGACGCGACCGGATTCCTGCTCGGCACCCCCGCGTCCGACGCGGACCACTGGGCAGCCCTGCTCCAGGGCACCGGCCTGGCCGAACGGCTCTGCCTGGACTACCTCGACCATCTGGGTGCCCCGCTGCACGGACCGCTCACCTTCACCGGCGGCGCGGTACGCAGCGACCACTGGACACAGCTGCGCGCCGACATCATCGGCCGGCCCGTGCACATCCCCCGCTCCGGTGAACCGGCCCTCGGCATGGCCGTCCTCGCCGCGTACGGCGCGGGCAGCGCGGGCACCCTGAGCGCGGCCGCCGAACGGATGGTGCGGCTGCGCCATGTGGTGCGGCCGCACCGTACGGACCGGTTCACCGGGCCGTATCTGACGATGGTGGACGAGCTGGAACGGCGCGGCTGGCTGCCCGGGCCCGTCGCCGCGCACGCCCGCGCCCGTACCGAGAGGACCCCGTGACTGCCACCCTGCTCCTCGCCCGGCACGGCCAGACCGTCTGGCATGCGGAGAACCGCTACGCCGGCGTCAGCGACATCGGCCTGACCGACGAGGGTCGACGCCAGGCAGCGCAGCTCGGCGACTGGGCCGCGCGGCACCCGGTCGACGCCATCTGGACGTCGACCCTCTCCCGGGCGATCGAGACCGCAGATCCGGCCTGCCGGGCACTCGGCCTTGTCCCGCACTGCGAACACGAGCTGAGGGAATGCGACTTCGGGGTGCTCGAGGGACGCACCCTCGCCGAGTTCGAGGCCGAACGGCCCGACGCGGCGCAGGCGTTCCGTGCCGACCCGGTGGCGAACCCCTTCCCGGACGCGGAGGACCCCCGGGCCGCGGCGGTCCGGGGGTCCGATGCACTGCGCCGTATCGCCCGCGCACACGAGGGGCAGCGGGTGCTGGTGGTCGCCCACAACACACTGCTGCGGCTGGTGCTGTGCGAGCTGCTGTCCGTCCCGCTCGAGAACTACCGAAGAGTCTTCCCTCGGCTGCACAACACCGCGGTGAGCGAGCTGCGCTTCAGCGACGACGGGCGGCAGGCGGCACTGCTGTCGCTCAATCTGCCGTGCGCTCAGGAGCCGTCGCCGCCGCCTGTGCCTTCCCACGGCTCTTCTGCAGGGCGAAACCGGTGACGGCCAGCACCAGCGTCATCACACCGGTGGCGAGCAGCTGGTCGCGGGTGTCGGGCTGGCGGAGCATGAGGGCGAAGATGCCGACCATGCCCGCGATGGCGACCCAGGTCAGCACCGGGTACAGCCACATGCGTACGACGAGCTTCTCGGGACTCCCGCGCTCGATACGGCGGCGCAGCACCAGCTGGGAGACGGCTACGAAGAGCCAGACGACGAGGATCACCGCGCCGATCATGTTCAGCAGCCACGGGAAGATGTCGTCGGGACGCCAGTAGCTGAGCAGCACGCACAGGAATCCGAAGACCGAGGAGACCAGTACGGCGATCCGCGGCACACCGCCGGAGATCTTGCCGATCGCCTTCGGGCCCTGGCCGCGGGCGACCAGCGAGTACGCCATGCGAGAGGCGCCGTAGATGTTGGCGTTCATCGCGGACAGCAGCGCGACCAGCACGACGACCTGCATCACGATGCCCGCGCCCGGGATGTCGAGGTGGTCCAGGGCAGTGACGTAGGGGCCCTTGTCGGGGTTGGCGACGTCCGGGTCGTTCCACGGGACCAGCGTGACGATGACCGCCATGGAGCCGATGTAGAAGAGCGCGATACGCCACATCGCCGTACGCACCGCCTTGGCGACACCCTGGACGGGGTGCTCGGACTCGGCGGCCGCGATGGTCACCGTCTCCAGGCCGCCGTACGCGAACACGGACGCGAGCAGACCGATGACCAGCCCCTCGGAGCCGTTCGGCAGGAAGCCGCCGTCGCCGGTGAGGTTGGCGGTGCCGGGAGCGTCCGTGCCGGGCAGAAGGCCGAGGATCGCGAGGCCGCCCAGGATCAGGAAGAGCGTGATCGCGCCGACCTTGAGGGCGGCGAACCAGAACTCGAACTCGCCGAAGTTCTTCACCGCGGCCAGGTTCGTTCCGCAGAACACCAGCATGAACAGGGCGACCCAGGCCCACTCGGGGGTGCCGGGGAGCCAGCCGCTGACGATCTTCGCCGCACCGATGCCCTCCAGGCCGACTGCGACGGACAGCAGCACCCAGAAGGACCAGCCGGCCGTGAAGCCCGCCCACGGTCCGATGGCCCGCTCGGCGTGCACCGAGAAGGAGCCGGACGCGGGATTCGCCGCCGACATCTCGCCCAGCATGCGCATCACGAGCATGACGAGCAGACCGGAGACGGTGTAGGCGAGGACGATCGAGGGTCCGGCAGCGGCGATGCCCGCGCCGGAGCCGACGAACAGGCCGGCGCCGATCACACCGCCGAGGGCGATCATCGACAGGTGGCGTTGCTTGAGTCCGTGCGAGAGCGGAGTGCCGGCCTTCTGGTCGACAGGCGCGGGCGCGGAGGTCTGTGACATGGGCGTGCCCTGTTCATTGGCTGAGACGGGGGAGCGGACGCAAGTGTGGTCACGACGCCGGTCACAAGGAACGATTGTCCGCTATACGGTCACTATGCCTACACAAGGTCAACACGCGCACACAGCGCGCCCGTACCTCACCGACGTCCGGTCCGCACCTCGTGCACGGCCGAGACCAGGATCACCGCGCCTGTCGCACCAGCGGACCACAGCACCTGCCCGCGGGTCGAACCATCGGCAAGCATCAGCGCCGACACGCCGGCCATGGCCGCCGGCGCCAGCCAGGTGAGCCAGGGGAAGCCCCACATCCGCAAGGCCGGCGTCGCGGGGGCCTCGCGCTCGATCCTGCGCCGCAGCCGCAGTTGGGAGACGGTGATCGGTCTCCAGACGAACAGCAGCACCGCACCAGCCGAGTTGAGCATGGAGAGGAACACCGAATCCGGCCACCGCAGATTGAGCAGTACGGAGAGGAAGCCGAAGGCGACCGAGCCGAGCACGGCCCGGTGCGGAACCCCGCCCCCGCTGTCCGTGTTCGAGGGGCTCGCTCTCGGTGGCCGGGGGTGTGGGCGTGGGCGGCGCATCGTGCATGGCGCGCGGAACTCCCGGCTTACTCGGAAGGAGTTATGGGGAACCTACAGTCACGCTCGGCCTTCCTCCGCCATGCAAAACCCATCCTTACGCCCCCGGACCTGAGTGATGAGTGTCACGTGATCGCGGGTATGGAGTCTGCTCTTTGTCCGAAACCTACCAAGGCGTCAAGCGCCCCTTTGTGGACGGCTGATGGTGAGCGAGTGATCCTTCCTGGGCTACGGTCACTCTGTTCCGAACTGCCCTCACCCTGCGGAGTCCCGATGAGCACTGCTGCCGCCCCCATCCGATCCGGTGCGGTCCTGGCCGACCTGCTGCCCGCCGCCCGTGCCCGGTACGCAGTGGACGCCGCACTGGTGGCCGGCGGCGCAACCCTCACCGGAATCGCGGCCCAGATCGCCGTCCCGGTCCCCGGCTCCCCGGTCCCGGTCTCCGGCCAGACCTTCGCCGCCCTCCTGGTGGGCACAGCGCTCGGCGCCCGCCGCGGCTTTCTGTCTCTCGCGCTGTACGCGGTGGCGGGCATGGCCGGCATGCCGTGGTTCGCGCAGGGAGCGTCCGGCTATGCCATGCCGTCCTTCGGCTACATCCTCGGCATGCTGCTCGCCGCCACCGTCGTCGGTCACCTAGCCCGCCGCGGCGCCGACCGTTCGGTGCTGCGCACCGCGGGCTCGATGGCCGTCGGCTCCGTGATCATCTACGCGGTCGGTGTCCCGTATCTGGCCCTCGCCACCGGCATGTCGCTGTCCGCCGCCGTCTCGGTGGGCCTGGTCCCCTTCCTCATCGGTGACGCGCTCAAGGCCGCCCTGGCGGTGGGCGTGCTGCCCACCGCATGGAAGGCCGTCGGCCGCCGCGGCTAGTCCGCGCTGGCGCACGCCTCACCCTTCCCTTACGAACGCCGTAGCCCCGGTCCGCACGAAGCGGACCGGGGCTACGGCGTTCACGTGCCTGTGCGGTGGGCTAGCCGGCGGTGACCGATGACTTCCGCACGCGCTCGAGGACCACGCCGATGATCACCACGACTGCCGCGACCAGCAGCGACAGCAGCACGACCTCGCGGTTGGCGTCGTCGAAGAGCATGTAGCCCAGCACGAAGGTGATCATCCCGGCGGTCGCCCAGGTGAGATACGGGAAGAGCCACATCTTCACCGTCACCTTCTCCGGTGCCTCGCGCATCAGGATCCCGCGCATCCGCAGCTGGGTGAGACAGATCACCAGCCAGACGAACAGCGCCACCGCACCCGAGGAGTTCAGCAGGAACAGGAAGACCGTGTCCTTGAACGCGTAGTTGAAGTAGACGGCGGCGAAGCCGAAGACCACGGAGGCAAGGATGGCAGCGGTCGGCACACCCTTGGCGTTGACCTTGGCGAACGCCTTCGGCGCGTCGCCGCGCTCGCCCAGCGAGAAGGCCATACGGGAGGCGGTGTAGAGACCGGAGTTGAGGCAGGACAGAACGGCCGTGAGCACGATGACGTTCATGATCTCGCCGGCGTGCGCGATGCCGATGGAGTCCAGGGCGGCGACATAGGAGCCCTTGTCCACGATCGACTTGTCGTTCCACGGCAGCAGGGTGATGACGACGAAGATCGAGCCCAGGTAGAAGACGGCGATCCGCCAGATCACGCTGTTGGTGGCCTTGGTGACCGCGCGGCGCGGGTTCTCGGACTCGCCGGCGGCCAGGGTGACGATCTCGCTGCCCATGAAGGAGAAGACGACCATCAGCACACCGGTGAGGATGGCGCCCGCCCCGTTCGGCAGGAATCCTCCGGCGTCGGTGAGGTGGGCGAAGCCCGCTCCCGGGTTGTCGGAGCCGGGCAGCACGCCGAAGACGGCGAGCAGGCCGATGACCACGAAGGCGCCGATCGCGACGACCTTGATACCCGCGAACCAGAACTCGAACTCGCCGTACGAGGCGACGGAGGCGAGGTTGGTGGCCGTCAGCACGGCCATCACGATGAGCGCCCAGCCCCACTGCGGGACGGCCGGGACCCAGCCCTCGAGGATCACCGCACCCGCGGTGGCCTCCACGGCCAGGACGACGACCCAGAAGAACCAGTAAAGCCATCCGATCGAGAAACCGGCCCAGCGGCCGAGCGCGCGGTCGGCGTACGCCGAGAACGACCCGGAGTTCGGGCTGGCTGCGGCCATCTCGCCCAGCATCCGCATCACGAAGACGACCAGCACGCCGACGAGCGCGTAGGAGATCAGGATGGCGGGGCCGGCTTTGGCGATTCCCCCGGAGGAGCCGACGAACAGACCGGCGCCGATCACGCCGCCAATGGCGATCATGGAAAGATGGCGGTTCTTGAGACCGGCCTGGAGACCGTCGGAGGACTGCGGCTTACCGGTGTTCCCGGCCTGTCCGCCTTCCTTTGTGAGGGTCGTCTGCGAGCTCATGGACGAATTCCTTTGGTTCGAGAGCGCTCGGGTTACGAGCCCACGCATTCAAACGTGTGACTCATCGGTACGGAAGGCCCCCTTCTGGATCGTGACTCTCCCCACAGTCGCGACACGCCTCGAACGGCTCCGGAGGCGCTCAGGGTCCCGACCCCGCTGCCCGCTACCCCGACTCGCGCGTGCCACACTCGGACCATGCGCGTGTACCTCGGCTCCGACCATGCCGGCTTCGAACTCAAGAACCACCTCGTCGAGTGGCTCACGGCCCACGGCCACGAGCCTGTCGACTGCGGTCCCCACATCTACGACGCCCAGGACGACTATCCGCCGTTCTGCCTGCGTGCTGCCGAGAAGACGGCCGCGGACCCGGACAGCCTCGGCATCGTGATCGGGGGCTCCGGCAACGGCGAGCAGATCGCCGCCAACAAGGTCAAGGGCGTGCGTGCCGCGCTCGCCTGGAGCGAGCAGACCGCGGCGCTCGGCCGCGAGCACAACGACGCGAACGTCGTCGCGATCGGCGGCCGTATGCACACGCTCGAGGAGTCGACCAGGTTCGTCGAGATCTTCCTGAGCACCCCGTACTCGGGTGAGGAGCGTCACACCCGCCGGATCGAGATGCTCGCCGCGTACGAGGCGACCGGCGAACTCCCCCCGATCCCGGCCCACCACCCGCAGGGCTGACCGACTCGTCAGTGACGGGCGGACCGGATCCTGCGGTCCGCCCGTCGCTCGACCACAGGAGACCGGCCGTGCCCGAAGGGCATACGATTCACCGCCTCGCGGCGGATCACCGCGAGCGCTTTCTGGACCGCTCCGTTCGCGTCAGCAGCCCCCAGGGGAAGTTCTCCGACGCCGCCGCGCTCCTTGACCGGCAGGTCCTCGAGAGTGCGGAGGCGCACGGAAAGCACCTGTTCCTGGGCTTCGGACCGTTCGGCTGGATCCACATCCACCTCGGTCTGTTCGGCAAGGTGAACTTCGGCGGCACACCCGCGCCGCCACCCACCGACACCGTCCGGCTGCGGCTCGCGAACACCTCGGCGTACGTCGATCTGCGCGGGCCCACCACGTGCGCCCTGATCACCGACGGCGAGAAGCGGGCGATACACGAGCGGCTCGGTCCCGACCCGCTGCGCCCGGACGACAACCCGGACCGGGCATGGGCCCGGATCTCCCGTTCCCGTACCACCATTGCCGCGCTGCTCATGGATCAGAAGATCATCGCCGGCGTCGGCAACGTCTACCGCGCCGAGGTCCTCTTCCGGCACGGCATCGACCCGTATCGGGCCGGCAGGGATCTCGGCCGGGGCCAGTGGGACGCCATCTGGGCGGATCTGGTGGGGCTGATGCGCGAAGGCGTACGCAACAACCGCATCGACACCGTCCGCCCCGAGCACACCCCCGAGGCGATGGGCCGCGCCCCACGCGTCGACGACCACGGCGGCGAGGTCTATGTCTACCGCCGGGCGCAGCTGCCCTGTCACATCTGTGGCGGCGAGATCCGCACCGCCGATCTCGCCGCCCGCAATCTGTTCTGGTGCCCGGCCTGTCAGCCGTCTCAGGAGTGAGCCTTCGTCAGGTCCTTTGCCGGCCGGACGGTCTCGGGCAGATGCCGTGGGCGGCCGGATCGGCCGCCCACGGCGGGTGTGTCACCCGAAGCAGCCGGGGACGGGGTTGACGCTGGGTGCGCAGTGGGTGGGTACGTTGTCGATGATGGCGTTGTCGCCGAAGCTGTGCACGGTGCCGTTGTTGTTGATGCCTCCGGGGCCGTTGTCGGAGATGTTGCGGGTCACCTTGGTGTCGGTGAGGGTGACGAGGTCGGTGACGCCGTCGATGAAGATTCCGGCGCCACCGGTGGCGACGTCCCCGGGGGTGTGGTTGTCGGAGATCGTGCTGCGGCGGATGGCGACCGAGCTGCCCCCACCGACGTAGATGCCGCCGCCTTCGCCGTTGACGGCCGTGTTCTCGGTGATCTTGGTGTCCTCGATCACCGCGGGGGCGGCGAGGTAGAGGCCGCCGCCGTCGTCGTCGGCGGTGTTGTGGCTCACGGTGCTGAGGCGTACGTGGAGCCCGCCCTGGCTGTAGATGCCGCCGCCGTCGTCGTCGGCGGTGTTG
Source organism: Streptomyces sp. NPDC002889 (assembly GCF_042888425.1). NCBI lineage: Bacteria > Bacillati > Actinomycetota > Actinomycetes > Kitasatosporales > Streptomycetaceae > Streptomyces > Streptomyces sp. NPDC002889. The sequence goes on along the minus strand of NZ_JBIAPT010000012.1, from coordinate 163,767 downwards.
TGGTTGACGGCGGTCCCCTCGATGTCCACCAGGCCGTCGTTCACATAGACGCCGCCGCCGTCGAGTGCGGAGGCGTTGTGGCTGATCAGGCTCTGGCTGACCTTTGCTGTCCCGCCGTCGTTGTAGAGGGCGCCGCCGAGGGCCGTTACGCCGTGGGCGGTGTTCCGGCTGAATTCGCTTGCGCTGATGTCCAGCGTGCCGTCGTCGTTGTAGACGGCGCCACCTGCGTTGGCGGAGTTACCGGTGAAGGTGCTGCTGCGGATGTTGGCGATGCCTTCGTTGTAGATGGCGCCGCCGTCCTGGGTGCTGACCAGGTCGACAGTGTTGTCGGAGAGGGTGACGGAGTCCAGGTCCAGCCGGCCGGCGGGGTTCACGAGGATCCCGCCGCCGTTCTGGCCGACAGCGGCCTTGCCGCGGGAGAGGGTGACGTGGCTGACCTTGAGGTCGCCGCCCGCGGCGACCTCGAACAGACGGAACTGGGCGGCGTTGGCGGCCCGGGTGATGGTCGCGCCGTTGCCGAGGATCGTGATGGGCTGGATGATCCTGGGCAGTCCGTTGCCGGCCTCGTTGGCCGTCAGGGTGTAGGTGCACCCCTCGGTCAGGCTCAGGCTTCCTCCGCCATTGGTGTTCGCCGCAGTGAGCGCCGAGATCAACGCGTTCGGGTCACAGGGCACCTCGGGAGCCGCACCCGGGATGTTCCCACCCGAGGGAGTCTCCGTGCCCTGGTCACCCTCGTTGCCCTGGTCACCCTGGTCACCCTGGTTGCCCTGGTTGTCGTCGGGTGCCTTCCCCATCGGAGCGGTGGCAGTGGCGCTGACGCTGACGCTCGGCGAGGCCGTGCCGTCGGGGAACTTCTTGCCCTTACCGCCGGAGTCCTTCTTGCCGGAGTCGCCCTTGCTCTCACCCTCGGAGTCCTTCTTGCCCTTACCGCCGGAGTCCTTCTCCTCCTTACCGGAGTCCTTCTCCTCCTTGCCGCCCTTGTGCCAGCCGGGGTTGCCGGCGTGCTCGGCCCAGTAGTCGCCGTCGTGCTCCTCGGAGTTGCCGCCGCCGCGGACAGCGGCGGCGGGGGACAGGTTCGTCTTGGCCTTGTCCGTCTGTGCCTCGCCCTTGCCGTTGCTCGCGGCAGCGGCCACGGCCGTTCCGTTGACCGGCATCGTCGCGCCGGTGAGAGTGGCGATACCGGCCAGTGCCACCGCCGCCAACCTCCAGTGACGGTTCAGCGGCGAAGCCTTGGGACGGCGCCGTGCGCCCGGTGTTACACGCATCCGATGTGCTCTCCTTCTGGGTGACGGGTCGTCACAACCCGTCTCTTGAGCCGAAAGTAATGACATCGAATCACAAGAAAAACGGAAAACCGGACAAGCGACGCGAACTGATGGAGTGTCGGATTGGTCCGGGGTGTGTCGGCACCCCCGTCCGGGGGCCTTGACGTGCGGAGAAGCCGCCGCAGTGGGTCGGCGAAAGGCGAGCGCCGCCGCGCCGCCACCAGGCCGGTCCGGCCGGTCGAGGGGGCTGGCGTCCCACAGATGCGACCTCGGCGGCGGGGGGCCGGCCGGCCCCGGTGTCCGGCCGTCGGCCAGGCATACAGGGCGACGAACTCGTGTACCCCCCTGCCGGCCATCGGCCTGCCGCACGCGCCCCCGAACACGACACAGCAGGAGAACAGTGCAGTCCTGCCCGGCCATGTGCCGTCGGCCGGGTGGGAGTCGCCACAGCCGTAACCGACTCTCTGCGAGCTGCGGTTGAGAGGTCGGTGCGCCGGCGCTCGACGGCTCGGGCGTTGGCTGTCGAGCGTGCCGGGGCGACTCGATCGCGGAGGCGACGCACCGTCCCGCGATCGTTCCCGGGACGGTCCGTACGCGGCGGCGGCGCTCACCGTCGCCTTCAGGCCGTCGAGGGCGACATCCGAGCCGGCCCGCCGACGGGAACGACAGCCGCCGCGCCGCCCACAGCCGGAGAATCCCCGGCTCGGGTCACCAGGTCCTGTCCGGGCGATCTTCGAGGATCAGCCCGCGGCGTCAGGCCTAGAAGCCGTGCGGCAACCACGGCGCGATGTCGGAGCCGAAGGCGACGGACGCCTCGGCCAACGTCCCGTCGCGCAGTTCCCGCACCCGGCCCGCGCCGGCCAGTGACCTGAGCGATACACCGCCCAGATACGCCGCGCCCAACTCCCGTACGGAGAGCGCCAGATCGGCGTCGTCACCCGTACGCTTGCAGGACGCGCCCTTGCTGTCGCCGGTCAGCCGCCAGCGACCCTCGTTCCACGGGCAGAAACCGTCCCGGACGTCGAACACCACGTCGACCGGCGTCCGGTACGTACGCGCCTCCAGCGCGGCACCCACATCCACCAGCCGCACATGCAGCGAGTCCCGTACGACGACCGCACAGCGCCGGATGTCCGTGACCAGCTGCAGCAGCGGGTCGTCCACCGGCCTGTTGCGGGACCGGACCGTCGTGGTCAGGTCGATCTCGCACACGAACCGCCACAGCGCCGCATACGCCCCCGGATCCAGCGCGTCGATGTGCCGCACCAGGATCGAGCCGTCCGGTCCCGACCGGTTCCACTGCGGCTTGTTGTGGAAGCGCACATAGCCCACGACCTCGCCGTCCCGCTCGGCCAGCACACACTGCATGGGCGACGCGCCCTCCCGCTCGGCCGGCGGGTCGAGCAGCGGCAGCCGATCCCAGCCGGGACGGCGGGCGAGCATTCCCGGCCGGGTGCCGATCGTGCGCAGATACACCGACTCGCACGCCTCGGCGCTCTCGGCCACCGGCGCGAACCGCAACCGCACATCGTCGGCCCCGGCCGGCACGGCGATCCGCACCCGTGAGGAGTCGATCTCGAGCGACAACTGGTGGGTCGCGATGCCGTATCCGAATCGGCCGTAGATCTCCGGCTCGGACGCCGTCAGCACGGCGAGCGGCTCGCCCCAACCACGGACGTCGTCCAGCTGGCGGCGCATCATCGAGGTGAGTACCCCGCGTCGCCGGTGCGTCGCCGCCACGCTCACCATCGTCACCCCGGCCGCGGGCACGAGCGCACCGCCCGGCACCGTCACGGCGAAGGTGAACGCCCCCGCGGTCCCGACGCACTCATCGCCGTCCCACGCACCGATCGAACGCTCGACCTCCGTCAGCTCGCCCCACAGCTCGCGTTCTTCCGCAGATTCCCCGGCACCGCCGAACGCGAGCTCCAGCTTCCCGTACCAGTGATCCCACTCGGAGCGCCGCAACACCCGCAGTTCTGTCCTCATATGCCATCACTACCAGGCGTGCACAACGGGTCGCGACTCCGATTTCGAACGCAATGTCGCCGGGTCCCCCTGCACGCGGGGCGGGCGGGTGGATAAGGTCCACGACAATGGCCCGCGGCTCTGCAGCAGACTCGTTCACGGCCCGGATGCGCAAGAGGATGCACCGGGCGCGCATCGCGCTGCGCAAGTCCGGGGTCGACTACTTCCGCGGCGACGGCTCCGACTGGATCGCACTGGCCGGGCTGCTGCTGACCGTTCCGGCGATCACCTGGGGCACGATCTCGTCGCCTGTGTGGTGCGCACCGACCGCCCTGGTACTGCCCATCGTGGCCGGTGCACTGCTGCTGCGGCCCGCGAGCCTGATCGGCCTCTACGCCGCGGCCGCGGCGGCCCTGATCGTCGAGTCCATAGCGCTCGGTCCGTACACCGAAGGCCCGGCGCGGGTCACTCCCGGCACCGTCCTGGTCGTCGCGGCCTGCGGCTTCTTCGGTCTGCTCATCGCCCAGTTCCGGGCCAGGGTCGGCGTGCCCTGGCGGCGCGGCGGCACCATGCTCTTCGACCTGCGCGAACGTATCCGGGTGCAGAGCGCCCTGCCACGGCTGCCGCAGGCATGGCACCGCGAGATGGCGCTGCGCCCGGCCGGCGGTCAGTCGTTCTCCGGCGACTTCGTCGTCGCGGCCCGTACCAACGGCGGCCGCACGCTCGAGGTCGTCCTCACCGACGTCTCCGGCAAGGGGATGGACGCGGCCTCCCGGGCCCTTCTGCTGTCGGGCGCCTTCGGCGGACTGCTCGGCTCACTGCCGCCGCACGGCTTCCTGCCCGCGGCCAACGGCTATCTGCTCCGCCAGAACTGGGACGAGGGCTTCGCCACCTCCATCCATCTGGTCCTCGACCTGGACTCGGGCGACTACGAACTGTTCTCCGCCGGCCATCTGCCCGCTCTCCAGCTCCACGCCGGCAGCGGCCGCTGGGAGGAGAAGGGCGCCGAAGGCCCGCTCCTGGGCATCTACGACGGTGCGCAGTTCGACCCGGTCAAGGGCACCCTGCGCCCCGGGGATGTGCTGATGCTGTTCACCGACGGCCTGGTGGAGGCGTCGGGCCGGGACATCGGCGAGGGCATCGACCGGCTCACGGGCGAAGCCGACCGCTATGTGACATCGGGCTTCGAGGGCGCGGCCTGGCACCTCATCGAGGCGGTCGCGAAGGACGTCAACGACGACAGGGCCCTGCTGCTGCTGTGCCGGCAGGCGTGAGGCAGGGCTCGCCCGATCTCCGGTTCCGCCGTCGGCCGCTCCGCCCCGCCGCTCCGTTCGTCCGAGCCGTCGACGTCCCCGGGGCCCGCCCCGGGCACGCCGCCCCGCCCGACGAGCCCGTACAGTCGTGCCATGGCGCAGCAGAACCTGACCCTGGGGGAGATCGAGGCGATCGCCCGCGAAGCCCACGCCGCCCAGCGGGACAAGTCGGGAGCCCCCTACACCGAGCATCTCGCCGCCGTCGCGGACGGCGTGCGCGCGGGGGGCGGAAGCGAAGAGCAGATGGCCGCGGCCTGGCTGCACGACGCCATCGAGGACGGCGTCCTGAGCCGCACGTGGCTGGACGAGGCTCCGCTGCCGCAATCGGTCAAGGACATGGTCCTTGCGCTCTCCAAGGGCGAGGGCGAGGACCTGACGGACTACACCCGGCGCATCCTGGCAACCCCCGGCGCCCGGCTCGTCAAGGAGGCCGACCTCGCCCACAACGCGAATCCGGACCGTCTGGCGGCCCTGGACGAACAGACCCGGGCCCGCCTCACCGAGAAGTACGCGAAAACGAGGGCCCTGCTCGGCCTGCCGGACACCACCGGCCCGCACGAGGCGTAGGGCCTCACTCCTCGGATCCTGACGGGCTCGTGTGCTCCGGCAGGCACGCTGGACCCCGCTCACTGATCCGGTCCGATCCGCGAGAAAGGTCCTGGGCGCTCCGCCGCCTTCGCGGCCGAGGGCGTGTTCAGCGCGCTCCGCAGCGCCGCCGCACTCCGTACGCCCCGCCTGTGCAGCGCACCCGGCACCCGTGGGTCCCGATCGTGGCGGCTACGCGAACCGAACAGCGGCTGAACGCCCCTACCGGCGTGCCTGCGCCGACGTACCGGCCATAGCGGCCCCGGCCCCGTCGGCCGCCCGGGCGGCGGAGCCGCTGCTCCCCGACCCTCCGCCGGCCGACTGCGCCGGTTCCCGCCGGAACGCCCACTTCATCTCCGGCTCGGTCACGCCCTTGAGCAGCTTCCGCACAGGTGGCGTGCACAGCAGGGTCACCGCTACGGCCGCGACCACCGTCACCAGGATCTCGCCGCCCGGCGTGCTCAGCCAGGGGTTCTCCTCGTAGAGACCGGCGTACTCGGCGCCCTTCAGCAGGAACCCGTGCAGCAGATAGCCGCAGATGGTGCCGGTGCCCAGCGCCGTGAACCACGTCCTGCGGCCCGGCACCCAGGCCAGGAAGCCGATCGTCGTCAGCACCGCGCATCCGAAGAGCGCCAGGGTCATGACGCCGCCCGTCCACCACGGAACCCCGAGCTCCTGTCCGGAATCGGTGTGGTAGAACCACTTCTGGTTCATCCGGGGAGCGGCCCAGTAGGCGACAAGCAGCGCGGCCGCGAACATCGGCACCGCGAGCAGCCGCACCTCGCGGCGCCGAACCAGCTGGAAGTGCTCGGGCTTCAGGCACAGGCCCAGCACGAAGAACGGCAGGAACTGCAGTACCCGCTGGAGATTGAGATCGGCTCCGATGCCCGGGGTGACCGACGCGGCCGCGGCGACGGCCAGCGCGACCGGCACCGGCCACCGGATGATCTTCCACAGCGGCGTGGTCAGCCGCCAGATGAACAGTGCGGCCAGGAACCACGTCAGATAAAAGGGATCGAGCAGAGTGATCGGCTGGTCCGGATCGTCGTTCCCGTACCGGTCGAAGAGCGAGTAGGCCACCTCGAAGACGACATACGGCACCGCGATGCCGGTCAGCAGCCGCTTGAGCTGATGGGGTTTGCCGGCGTAACTCCGCGAGAAGTAGCCGGAGATGAGGATGAAGGCCGGCATGTGGAACGTGTACACGACCATGTACAGCGCGCGCGTGGCCCGGCTGCCGTCCATGAGCGGCTCCCAGGCATGGGCCATCGCCACCAGCACGATGGCCAGAAACTTCGCGTTGTCGAAGTAGGCGTCTCGTCTGGTGGACTGCGCGGCCGGCTGCGCAGCGGACTTCCGGCCACCCGCGACAGGGGCGTGCGCTGTCGTCATCGGGGCCGTGGAGACGGGCTCCGTCTCCCGGGTCCGGGGGAGCGGGGCCCTCTGAAAACCATGCGGAGCGTGGAACATCTGAGGCACCTTAGCCTTGTCCATTCGATTTAGTAAATCGCGCTCCGGATGCCCGTCCTTTCGAATCTGAAACCGTGGGTAACGGACCACTATGCCCCGATCAATCCCTCTTAAATGGGGCATATCGGCACGCTCTCGGTCCGACGTGAATTACCTCACGCGGCACCTTCGAATTTCTCGTGACCAATGTGTGGGGACATGGAAACGATCCCGTCCAATTCGTTGCCGCAATTCATCGTGTCGGGTCGACGGGGCAGTCACCGGCCCAGCGCGCAACGGCATCCGGCTGGCGTGATCTTGTCCACGACGATTCATCACGAGGCAGCAGGGGCAGGGGGGTTGATGGCACGATGGTGCAGGCAGGAGCGTGCTGGCCGCGCGCTCCCGGGCCGGCAAGGCGGGACCGACCGAGGGTGTGATCAGTTGTGGCCATTTCACTGTCTGTGGTTCTGCTGTTGGCGATCGTCCTCGTGGTGCTGATCCGCAGTGGGTCCATCAAGCCGGGGCCGGCCATCGTCGCCATGCTCTTCGGCTTCTTTCTCGCATCGACGGGCATGGCGCCGTCGATCAACAGATTCCTGGACTCGATAGCCAAGACGATCAACCAGATCACCTTCTGACGTCGGCGGCCGCCGGCGGAACGACTTCGGGCCCGCCCGGTGAGTGATCACCGGGCGGGCCCGAAGTCATGCGCAGAGCGGGCGACGGGAATCGAACCCGCGTAGCTAGTTTGGAAGACCCCGTAAGCAGATCCGCGCTGAACTGTACGGCTGCTGACCTGCGGGGGAGTGGTCTCGAGACCGCAGTTCCCCGCTGCTTCCCCCTGGTCCCCGGCCCGTCGGGCACGCAGCGGGCACGCGACCGACGGTGGCGGCAACATGGCCAAGATCATGGTGACCGTCGGACCGGTGGGCGGCTGGCTGAGAACTCGCGGCGCCGTTGCTTCCATTTCATGGGTGGAGTGTGACCAAGAACACTAGGCTCACGTCTGTGATCACTCTTATGGGTATACGCAGAAACCGGGCAGTTTGGATCGCGGCAGTTGGTGCTCTGCTGGCCGGAAGTACCGCGTGTGGTGGCGGAGAGAGCGCCGGAAGCGGCGGGCCAACGCGGTCTGCAACGTCGAAGCCCGCCAAGAGCTACGAGGAGCGCAACGCGGACTACATCGCAGCCCTGCCGCCCGACCTCGTGGACAAGGCCGGTCAGCGGCAGCTGACGGACATCGGCTACGACGTATGCGACAAGCTGGAGGGTGGTCAATCAGAGAACAGCATGCTGAATGATCTTGAAGATCGAGATCCCATCTGGTTCGGCTTGTACAACCACGACGTTGTGGATGCTGCGAAAGGGAACCTCTGTGACGGCTGACTTCTACCTCGTCCCTCAGCGGCGAAGGTGTGGTGAACGGCTCCCTAATTCGTAGCTCTAACCGGATCGGCCAGCCACGATCATGTCGGCCACTACGAGGCCCCGAAGGGAGGTAGTGGCCGGGGGCGGTTGCTGAGGCTGCGGTACCGCGCTGCTGTACATCGCTTGGAGATCTCGGCCAGTAGGAATCGGACACCTTACGACTCCCTGTGTGTCAGTATTCACGCGTTGTGATGGGGGAGGGGGATGTCATGCCCGGAAAGCCTGCGGCGTTCATGAGCTATGTCCGTTTCAACGATCAGCATGATGACGGCCTGCTCAGCCAGTTCAGGGAACGGCTTGGTGCCGAGGTGCGGGCGCAGACGGGCGAGGAGTTCGCGATCTTCCAGGATCGCAACGATGTCGCCTGGGGCCAGAACTGGCAGCAGCGCATCGACGAAGCGCTGGACGCGGTGACACTGTTGCTGGTCATCGTCACGCCGAGCCTGTTCCGCAGCCCCGCCTGTCGGTCGGAGGTGACTCGGTTCCTGGAGCGGGAGCGCGATCTGGGCCGCCAGGACCTGATCCTGCCGGTGTACTACATCAGTGCCCAGGAGCTGGATGATCCCGAGCTGCGCGAAACCGACGAGATGGCCCGGGTACTGGCCTCACGCCAGCACGCCGAGTGGCGCGAGCTGCGGTTCGAGCCGTTCACCTCACCGGTGGTCCGCAAGGCCACCGCACAGTTGGCGTCACGTATGCGGGACACATTCTGGAAGCCGCCCGCCATCCCGCGGGCGCGCTCCGCCCGCGTCGCGGAAGCTCCTGAAGAGGCGGCCAGGGCGACGGAACGGACGGGAGGGGAGGCCAGGAGGAGCACGGCCAAGTCCGAGCCGCCGACCCATGTGGTCGACCCCTACCACCGGGGGGACTTCACGACGGTCGGTGCGGCTATCGAGGCCGCGCAACCGGGTGACCGGATTCTGGTCCGGCCGGGCCTCTATGAGGAGGGCCTGGTGATCGACAAACCGCTGGAGGTTCTCGGCGATGGCCCGGTCGCCGACATCCAGATCCGCACCGGCGGCGCCGACGCACTGATGTTCCAGGCCAGCATCGGCCGGGTCACCAACCTGACCCTGCGCCAGACCGGGGGGCGCTGGTACGGCGTGGACATCACCCAGGGGCGACTGGAACTGGAAGGCTGCGACATCAGCAGTCAGGGGCTCGCGGGCGTCGCCATCCGCAACGGCGCCGACCCGCGACTGCGCCGCAACCAGATCCACGACAGCAAGCAGTCCGGCGTCCACGTCTATGACAGCGGTCTGGGGACGCTGGAGGACAACGACATCACCGGCAACACCTCGGGCGTGACGATCAAGGAGGGCGGCAACCCCACGCTGCGCCGCAACCAGATCCACGACAACAAGCAGGCCGGGGTCCACGTCTATGACAGCGGTCTGGGGACGCTGGAGGACAACGACATCACCGGCAACACCGTGTCGGGCGTGGCGATCCAGGAGGGCGGCAACCCCACGCTGCGCCGCAACCAGATCCACGACAACAAGCAGTCCGGCGTCCACGTCTATGAAAGCGGTCTGGGGATGCTGGAGGACAACGACATCACCGGCAACACCTTCTCGGGCGTGGCGATCCAGGAGGGCGGCAACCCCACGCTGCGCCGCAACCAGATCCACGACAACAGCCAGGCCGGCGTCCACGTCTATGAAAGCGGTCTGGGGATGCTGGAGGACAACGACATCACCGGCAACACCTTGTCGGGCGTGACAATCAAGACGCGCGGCAAGCCAACCTTGCGTGCCAACCGGATCAACGGCAACGGATATTGGGCGATGATGATCTATAAGGGGGGTGGTGGTGTGATCGAGGGCAATGATCTGAGGGGCAACAGCAGGGGCGTGTGGGACATTGCAAATGATTGCAAGGACAACGTGTCCCGTGCCCGCAACAAGGAATGAAGGCGAAGCGAAGCTTCGCTCGCCAGGATGCTTGGTTGAACCCTCCTCGGTGTGAGTGCTCGGCATGGCGTGCGTGAGGTCGGCTCCACGGCTTTGGCCGGTGTCCTGCCCGGTTTGGGGTCGTGCATGATCAGGGGGCCGTATGCTTTCCGGCTACTCGGGCAGGCTTGTCCCCTGCCCGCAATGTGTCCGAGTGGCCCCCTGGTCTTGCTCGACGCGGGTCCCGAATCGGGGAGGTGGGTAAAGCCGTGGAGCCGTCCGTCCCCACCCCCGGCCTGGTTCTTTTCGCCCCCTTTGTGGGCGCGGGCGGGCGACGACGTGCGGGCCCGGTGGCGTAGACATGGAGGGGCAAGCGCGGCGGCGTCCGGCCGGCGCCGCCGCACTCCGTGCGGCACCTCGGATCTCTGATCAGACTGCTACCGCAGTTCAGGAGGCCGGGAAAGCAGACGCCCGAGCGTCAACTGTGGTGTTCTCCCGAGCGTCCGCCTCATCCCCCAGGCCTGGTGCGCTGGAGTCCTTGGCATCTTCGGGGGGGGCCACTCGGACGCATGGCAGGCATGGGACAGTGCCGGTCCCGTGTGGCTGGGCTGCGTGTGGCGGCGGGGCTGGCAATGACCTCGCTCGCTGACCGAACTCGGGCAGCGAGCGCAGCGAGCCTTGATCGAGGTAGAGAAACCTGTAACAGGCTCCGAGTGGCTAGCCGATGGCCATGCGCTCGGCAAGTTCTGCCAAGGGCTTGGGGACCCGGTTGCCGGAAACCTGGACAAGATCGCGGACCACGTCACGGGAGGAGTGGTGAGAGTGGATCTGCTCAGGCGCCAGTTTCTCGGCATCGATCAATGCGGCTACCGCCTCGCCGACGTGTCGCCGCTGCGCGTGCGCCCGCGCCACATCAAGCAGGAAACGGGCCTGACGCTCCGAAGAGAGTCCTCGTGGGTCTACGTTGTCGGCGACGTCCAGGGCGAGCCCTGCGTCTCCGAGGTCCACAGCAGTTGCGACGGCGTGCAGTTCGACGTTCGTCGGCCCGAACTCGGTGTCGAAGTCGTTGCGGTCCTCGCCGAGTCGAGCCGCGATCGCGCGGGCCTGCCCGATGTGCTGGTGCGTCGCCGCGCGATGCCCCTCCCGCGCATTGATCACTGCGAGTACGAGATTCATTGCTCCCAAGAGTGACAACTCCTCGGGAGGGCAGGCCGGGGATTCGGCGCGCGGTGTCAGCACCTCGACAGCGGCGGCAGCAGCGTGCTCGGCCTGCTCGGTCCGCTGTTGCCGGATGAAGGCGTGTGCCATCCGAAACAGGCTGGCGACGACTTCCAGTGGCTGTCCGGCAAGTTCGGCCGCTTGAAGTGCTCGATCAGCCGCGATCCATGCAGCGTCCGCCTCGTCCTGACGGACAAAGGCTGCTGCGGCCACCTGGTAGGCGCGAGCCCTCAGTGTGTGCAGCTCACGCCGCTCACTGGCCGGGGCATGGCGAACCGCTGCCTCGATGCTCGGCAGCAGCGTGGAAAGTCGCTCGCTGAGCGCGGCGTACTTCGACGCGTGGGCAAGATCCCAGACTTCGTCAACTTGGGACCGCAGCTCGGCCGCCGTTGCGGTCGAACCTTCCTGAGGCTCATCAAAGAGGCTCCCGAGAGCTGGGTGTCCCGTCAGCGCGACTCGCAGAGCATCGAGGTCATTACTGACAGGCTGCTGCGCCTGCTCGGGTTCCTCCGGCGCTCCCGCATCCGGACGGACGTCGCGTACGGACACACCGAGTGCGTCGGCCAGGGCTTGGAGAATGGACAGCCGCTCAACGGGTTGAACGCCACGCTCGACCTGAGAGACCCAGCTCTCCGAACGATCCATGGCGATGGCCAGATCGCTCTGGGACATGCCCGCGTTGCGACGAAGGTCCTTGATCCGCTGCCCGGTTGCGCGAGGGTCTGTGTCAGCCACCGTTGACCTCGGTCGGGTACTTGCCTGCGTAGGGCGACATGCGGTCGACCTGGGTCTGCGCCACGTATTTGTCCCGCTCGGACAGGAAGTGGCGGGTGTGCTCCTGGCGCTCGTGCTCCTCGAACGCAGCGTGATCCTCGTACAGCTCGAAGAAGATCCGCTCGTTGGGTGCGTCCTCGACGGTGTGGCAGGCGTAGACGAGTGTGCCGGGCTCCTTCGCCTTGATCCCTGCGGTCGTCTCGCGCACCAGGGCGTCGAAGCCGGCCGCCGCGCCGTCCTTGAGCGTGAAGCGGACGAAAAGCCCGAAGTTGCTCATCTTTCCTCCTCTGCGTCGTGTCCCAGCATCGCAGAATCGGAGATTCACTACCAGTCGCAGTTCTTCTGTTGACTCGCAGTTTCTCTGCGAGTAGCTTCGTGTTACTGCTCCACTGCACAAGATCGCCCCGGACGGTGTGCTCTCTGCCAAGATCACCGCACCGTCCGGGGCTTCCCACTAGGGGAGGTCCCATCATGCCTGCGACGCTTACTGCTTCGCACTCTGCTCCGTCCCCCGCTGCTGTGGCTGAACTGCCCGCGGTGTCGTTGATCCTTGCGCTGTACGCCTCGGACTGGGTGAACGAGCGTCGCCCGGACCTGGCGAAGGTCGCCGCCTTCATGGTCGACGGCGTGAACCGCTGGGGCCTGAACGAGATCATCGTTCGGACCTGCGACCTGGTGACCTTCTGGGCCCGCTGTGACAACCGCACCGCTACTCCGGAGGTCTGGGCCGCGCACTACGACCGGTTCGACAACTACCGGATCATTCACTGCTCGCTCACCGGTCGGCAGTTGGCCACGGTTCGGCGTCACCTGATTGCGATGGCCACTGCGGATCGGCCCGGCTCCGCTGAGGGCAACGTGTGCGGAGACTGCGACGGCACAGGGACGGACATCGACACGGACGGAACCCTGACCGGCACAGTCGGCACACCGCTTCTCTGCGCCTGCACGGGGGCCCGCTGGTGACCATGACGTTTCCCGTCTTCCCGGCCGCCGTCGCTGATGTGGCGGCGGCTGTGGGCACCGACCCCGTGACCCTGGCGGACATGCTGAGGGTCGCCAACTCGACTCGATTCGAGCGCTGGCAGGAACAGGTCCGGCGTACTGGCGGCTGTGCCAACCCGATCCATCTGAGCGGCTTCTCACGCACCGTGGACACGCGGACGGGGGAGTTCTTCGAGTACTCCACCAGCAGCGAACCGGGCGGGCGGTTACGGATCGCCTGCGGTAACCGCCGCGCCTCCCGCTGCCCGTCCTGCGCCTGGACCTACGCCGGGGACACCTACCACCTGATCATGGCCGGGCTCGTCGGCGGCAAGGGCATCCCCGACACCGTGGCCGAACGCCCCCGCGTATTCGCCACCCTCACCGCCCCCTCGTTTGGCCCGGTCCACAACCGGCCCGACTCCGGCCGCTGCCGCTGCGGCACCGCCCACCCGGAGGACGATCCCGCACTGGGTACCGCGCTGACCCCTGACGGCTACGACTACGCGGGCGCGGTGCTGTGGAACAACCACGCCGGACAGCTCTGGCAGCGCTTCACCATCTACCTCCGCCGCGAGGTCGCTGCCCGCGCCGGACTCACTCAGGCGGCCTGCAAGGAAGCGGCCCGGGTCTCGTTCGGGAAGGTCGCCGAGTTCCAGAAGCGCGGAGCGGTCCACTTCCACGCCGTCATCCGCATCGACGGACCGGCCGGGCCCGACACCCCGGCCCCGGCCTGGGCCACCGTCGCACTCCTCGATGACGCGATCCGGGCCGCCGCCGCCCGCGCCACCGTCCCGGTCCGGGCCGCCGGCCCATTCCCCGCCCGGACACTGCGCTGGGGAACACAGATCGACGTCCAGCCCATCGGCCAACTCGAAGGACAGGCCGACATCAGCGAACGGGCCGTCGGCTCCTACGTCGCCAAGTACGCCACCAAGGCAGCAGAGACCACCGGCACCCTCGACCGCCGCATCGGAGAACTGAGGGAACTCGACCTGCACCCCCACCTGCCCGACCACACCCGCCGCCTCATCGAAGCCTGCTGGGACCTTGATGGCGACTACCCGGAACGACTGCTCGCGCACTGGTCCCACATGCTCGGCTTCCGCGGCCACTTCTCCACCAAAACCCCGCGCTACTCCACCACCCTCGGAGCGCTCCGCGGAGCACGGGCCGACTGGCGCGCCCAACAGGAACGCCGGGAAAAGGGCCTCGCCCCCATCGACCAGGACGACGACACCACAGAGGACACCACGCTCGTGATCGCGCACTGGGAGTACGCCGGACAGGGCCACACCCCCGGCGAATCCTGGCTCGCTCAATCCATCGCCGACGAGATCAGGCAGAACCGCGAGCTCGCACGAGAGCACCGCGCCGAACTGGACGACGTCGACACCACGGGGGAGTGGTGACCGTGGACCGATTGCTCACCGTTGACCAAGTTGCCGAACTCCTCGGCACCACCGTCCGCTTCCCTCGGCGGCTCATCGAGGAACGCCGGGTCGAGTACGTCAAGGTCGGCCGACACGTCCGCATCCCCGAACGGGCGATCGTGGAGTTCATCGAGGCCAACACCGTTGCGCCGTCTGCCCGACGGCTGAGGAGTGTGGCTTGATGGCAGCCAAGAAGCGGCCCTTCGGCCGTGTCCGCAAGCTGCCTTCGGGCAGGTACCAGGCTCGCTACCTGGCACTGGACGGCATCGACCGCCCGGCACCGCACACCTTCCGCACGAAGCGTGAAGCGGATGACTGGCTTGCCGAGCGCCAAGCCGAGCTGCGCGCGGGGGACTGGACTGACCCGGACGCCTCCAAGGTGCCGTTCGGCTCGTATGCCGCGACCTGGATCACCGAGCGGGGCATCAGCGCATCGACGGCTGACCTGTACCGGTCGCTCCTGCGGAATCACCTCGCGCCGACCTTCGACCGCGTCGTCCTGGCCGACATCACCCCGGCGATGGTCCGGGCCTGGCGCGTCGCTCGCCTGGACGCGGGGGCCGGCCCTTCCTCGGTGGCCAAGTCGTACGCGCTCTTGCGGGCTGTGCTCATGACGGCCGTGGAAGATCGGCTCATCCGGCGCAACCCCTGTCGGGTCAAGGGTGCGAGCGTCGCTCCCACACCCGAGCGCCCCACGGCGACCGTTCAGGAGGTCTACGACCTAGCGGCGGCGATCCAGCCCCGGTACCGCGCCCTGGTCCTCCTGGCCGCGTTCACGGGGCTCCGCTGGGGCGAGCTGGTCGGCCTCTGCCGCCGTGACATCGACCTGAACGGGGGCACCCTCCGGGTGCGCCGGAACGTGGCCGAACTTCACAGCGGCAAGCAGCTGGTGAAGGAACCGAAGAGCGTGGCGGGGAAGCGCACGGTAGCCATCCCGGCCGTAATCGTCACCGATCTGGCTACGCACCTTGCCGTATTCGCTGAGCCGGGCTCGGACGGCCGGATCTTCATCGGGGCGAAGAAGGCGACGCCCCGCCGGAACCACTTCAACAAGCTGTGGCGCAAGGCGTGTGACCAGGCCGGGATCAAGGGTCTGCATTTTCATGATCTTCGCCACACGGGGAACACCCTCGCTGCTGCGACGGGTGCCAGCACACGCGAGCTGATGACCAGGATGGGCCACAGCACCGCCCGTGCCGCGCTGATCTACCAGCATGCGACGGCCGAGCGGGAACGGCTGATCGGCCAGGCGGTGAGCGCCGTCGTCGAGCAGGCTCGGAAGCAAGGTCCCGATCCGAACGGGCACGCAGCGGGCACGTAGGCGGAATCGAAGATCCGAAACGCATCAGGGCCAGGCTGGAGGGTGAACCTCCGGCCTGGCCCTGAGCCATGTGGAGCGGGCGACGGGAATCGAACCCGCGTAGCTAGTTTGGAAGACTAGGGCTCTACCATTGAGCTACGCCCGCATACTCGCACCGCAGGTCACGAGGGCCGCGGCACGAAGAGCATCGTAGCGGGTTCCTGCCGCTCGCCGCACACCCCATGGGCGACGCCGTAAAAACGGACCGGCTCACGGCCTGCGGGCATGTACCCTACGGTTCGCACCGACGGGGTGTGGCGCAGCTTGGTAGCGCGTCCGCTTTGGGAGCGGAAGGTCGTCGGTTCGAATCCGGCCACCCCGACCAGCAAGATCACGTTGTGAGGCTCCTCCTGCTTGCCGTTACTATGCAAGCTGCGTGCCCGTGTGTCTGATGTACCGGGCTCGACCCGCTGAACCGCTGAATCGCAGCCTCAGCGAACCCCAAGAAGTCAGCCACCAAGGAGACCGAACCGTGAAGAGCGCCGTGGAGACCCTGAACCCGACCCGGGTTCGGCTCACTGTCGAGGTGCCCTTCGAGGAGCTCAAGGACAGCCTCGACGCGGCGTACAAGAAGATCAACCAGCAGGTCACGGTCAAGGGCTTCCGCAAGGGCAAGATCCCGGCCCGAGTGATCGACCAGCGGTTCGGCCGTGGTGCGGTGCTGGAGGAGGCCGTCAACGACGCGCTCCCGAAGTTCTACACCGAGGCGGTCAACGAGGCGGAGATCAATCCCCTCGGCCAGCCCGAGGTGGACATCACCGAGCTGAAGGACGGCGAGACGCTGAACTTCACCGCCGAGGTCGACGTCCGTCCGGCCATCGAGATCCCGGACTACTCCGGCATCGAGGTCACGGTCGACGCCGTCGAGGTCAGCGACGAGGACGTCGAGAAGTCGGTGGAGGAGCTGCGTGAGCGGTTCGCCTCCACCAACCCGGTCGAGCGCCCCGCCGCCGAGGGCGACGTCGTGACGCTCGACCTCGAGGCCAAGGTCGACGGCGAGGTCCTCCCCGACGGTGTCGCGAGCGGCGTCTCGTACACCATCGGGTCCGGCGAGCTGCTCGACGGCATCGACGAGGCCGTCACCGGCGTGGAGGCCGGCGGCGAGGCCACCTTCACCTCCGAGCTCAAGGGCGGCAGCGCCGAGGGCAAGGCGGCCGAGGTCACCGTGAAGGTCACCGCCGTCGCCGCCCGTGAGCTCCCCGAACTCGACGACGACTTCGCCCAGATGGCGAGCGAGTTCGACACCCTCGAGGAGCTCAAGGCGGACAGCCGTACGCGCCTGGAGAACATGAAGCAGTACGACCAGGCCACCCAGGCCCAGGAGCGCGTCCTGGACGAGCTGCTGAAGCTGGCGGAGGTCCCGATCCCCGAGAAGCTCCTCGAGGAAGAGATCACCACCCGCAAGCACAACCTGGAGCACCACCAGCTCGGCCAGATGGGCCTCGACCTCGCCAAGTACCTGGAGATCCAGGGCAAGACCGAGGAAGAGTTCGACGCCGAGACCAAGGAGCAGGCGGTCAAGGGCATCAAGACCCAGTTCCTCCTCGACGAGCTCGTCAACAAGGAGAAGCTGAACGTCAACCAGGAGGAGCTCACCGAGCACCTCATGCGGCGTGCCGCCTCCTCCGGCATGAGCCCCGACCAGTTCGCCAAGGCTGTTGTCGAGGGTGGCCAGGTGCCGATGCTCGTCGGCGAGGTCGCCCGCGGCAAGGCGCTGGCCGTGGTCGTCGAGTCCGTCAAGGTCGTCGACACCAACGGTGAGGTCGTCGACCTCGAGGACGAGGACGAGACCGAGACCGCCGCCGACACGGTCGAGGCCGTCGTCGAGGGCGACGCGTCCGAGGAGAAGACCGAGGCCTGAGCCTCGCACCGACCCTGGGACGGGCCCCGGACGCCATCACGCGCGCCCGGGGCCCGTCTGCGCACCCGGAGCGCTCCGGCGGCCACAACGCGCAGCTGGGGGCCGTACGGCCTGCGCTGCAGGACCCCGGAGCGGACCCCTCGCACCTTGCGCTCCGAGCGAACAGTTCGGGAAGCGGGATGGCGGCCGCCCACCTGCGCGTTAGGGTCCATGAATACGAGGGCAGGTCACTGGCCGCCCCGGTACGAAGACGCTGAGACGGCAGGCAGCCGTCAGAGACGAGCAGGTGGATACGTGACGAATCTGATGCCTTACGCCGCCGGTGAACCGTCCATCGGTGGTGGCCTCGGCGACCATGTGTACAACCGGCTGCTCGGTGAGCGCATCATCTTCCTCGGCCAGCAGGTCGACGACGACATCGCCAACAAGATCACGGCGCAGATGCTGCTCCTTGCCGCCGACCCGGACAAGGACATCTACCTCTACATCAACAGCCCCGGCGGCTCGGTGACGGCCGGCATGGCGATCTACGACACCATGCAGTACATCCCGAACGACGTGGTCACGATCGGTATGGGCATGGCGGCCTCGATGGGCCAGTTCCTGCTGACCGGTGGCACCGCGGGCAAGCGCTTCGCGCTCCCCAACACCGACATCCTCATGCACCAGGGATCGGCCGGCCTCGGCGGTACCGCCTCGGACATCAAGATCCAGGCCGAGTACCTGCTCCGCACGAAGAAGCGCATGGCGGAGATCACCGCCCACCACTCCGGTCAGACCGTCGAGACGATCATCCGCGACGGTGACCGCGACCGCTGGTACACCGCTGAAGAGGCCAAGGCGTACGGCCTCATCGACGAGATCATGGCCTCCGCATCGGGCGTTCCCGGCGGCGGCGGCACCGGCGCCTGAGCCCACGCGGCCGGAGCGCCGGCGCACCTGCCACCTCAACGCCCACAGAATGCCACCAGGATGGTGAACCCCGACATGAGCAACTTCCCCGGCCTCTCCGGCGCCGCCAGCGGCCTTTACACCGGCCCTGCGGTGGACAACCGCTACGTCGTCCCGCGGTTCGTCGAGCGCACCTCGCAGGGTGTGCGCGAGTACGACCCGTACGCGAAGCTCTTCGAAGAGCGCGTGATCTTCCTCGGCGTGCAGATCGACGACGCATCCGCCAACGACGTCATGGCGCAGCTGCTGTGCCTGGAGTCGATGGACCCGGACCGCGACATCTCGATCTACATCAACAGCCCCGGCGGCTCCTTCACCGCGCTGACGGCCATCTACGACACGATGCAGTTCGTGAAGCCGGACATCCAGACGGTCTGCATGGGCCAGGCGGCCTCCGCCGCGGCCGTGCTGCTCGCCGCCGGCACCCCCGGCAAGCGGATGGCTCTGCCGCACGCCCGTGTGCTGATCCACCAGCCGTCCTCGCAGACCGGCCGTGAGCAGCTCTCCGACCTGGAGATCGCCGCGAATGAGATCCTGCGCATGCGGGAGCAGCTGGAGGAGATGCTGGCCAAGCACTCCACCACCCCGATCGAGAAGGTTCGCGACGACATCGAGCGCGACAAGATCCTGACCGCCGAGGACGCGCTCGCGTACGGCCTCGTCGACCAGATCGTCTCCACCCGCAAGAGCACGGCCGCAGCGGCCGCCTGAGCGGACCGGCGCCCTTGGCGCGGTACACGACAAATGTGAACCGCGCCAAGGGGGGCCCGAACGGGGGGCTCGGCAAGGTACCGTCGGATATGAGGCACCAGGAGTCGGCTGAACCAAGCCGCTCCCAGGCGAAGGGGAAGCACCTCGTGGCACGCATCGGTGATGGCGGCGACCTGCTCAAGTGCTCGTTCTGTGGGAAGAGCCAGAAGCAGGTGAAGAAGCTCATCGCAGGCCCCGGTGTGTACATCTGCGACGAGTGCATCGATCTCTGCAACGAGATCATCGAGGAGGAACTCGCCGAGACCTCCGAGGTGCGGTGGGAGGAACTTCCCAAACCGCGCGAGATCTACGAGTTCCTCGAGGGCTATGTCGTCGGGCAGGAGCCCGCGAAGAAGGCCCTCTCGGTGGCGGTCTACAACCACTACAAGCGCGTCCAGGCAGGCGAGAACGGCGGCGCGCAGGGCCGGGACGACGCGATCGAGCTCGCCAAGTCCAACATCCTGCTGCTGGGCCCCACCGGCTCCGGCAAGACGCTGCTGGCCCAGACACTGGCCCGCATGCTGAACGTCCCGTTCGCCATCGCCGACGCGACCGCGCTGACGGAGGCCGGCTATGTCGGCGAGGACGTCGAGAACATCCTGCTCAAGCTGATCCAGGCGGCCGACTACGACGTCAAGAAGGCCGAGACCGGGATCATCTACATCGATGAGATCGACAAGGTCGCCCGTAAGAGCGAAAACCCGTCGATCACCCGGGACGTGTCCGGCGAGGGTGTCCAGCAGGCGCTGCTCAAGATCCTGGAAGGGACCACCGCCTCCGTCCCGCCGCAGGGCGGACGCAAGCACCCGCACCAGGAGTTCATCCAGATCGACACGACGAACGTGCTCTTCATCGTGGGCGGCGCGTTCGCCGGTCTGGAGAAGATCATCGAGTCGCGTGCCGGCGCCAAGGGCATCGGGTTCGGCGCCACGATCCGCTCCAAGCGCGAGATCGAGGCGAGCGACCAGTTCCAGGAGGTCATGCCGGAGGACCTGGTGAAGTTCGGGATGATCCCGGAGTTCATCGGCCGCCTCCCGGTACTGACCTCGGTGCACAACCTGGACCGCGAGGCGCTGCTCCAGATCCTGGTCGAGCCGCGTAACGCGCTGGTGAAGCAGTACCAGCGGCTGTTCGAACTGGACGGCGTGGAGCTGGACTTCGACCGCCCGGCGCTGGAAGCGATCGCCGACCAGGCGATCCTGCGCGGCACCGGCGCGCGTGGCCTGCGGGCCATCATGGAAGAGGTCCTCATGTCGGTGATGTACGAGGTCCCGTCCCGCAAGGACGTGGCCCGCGTCGTCATCACGCAGGACGTGGTCCACAACAACGTGAACCCGACGCTGGTGCCGAGGATCGTGAAGGACGACGGCCGCCACGAGAAGTCGGCGTAACGGCAGACGTACGAAGGGGCGCCCGGTCATCGACCGGGCGCCCCTTCGTACGTCGTTGCGCGATCAGACCTTGGTGCGCGAGGTCTTGTACAGCTTCGCCGCCAGGCTCGCGACCTGGTCCTGGGACAGGCCCTTGCCGCCGGTACCCATCATCTGGGCCAAGTCGATGGCGGTCACCTGGGCAATGGTGCTGTAGTCCGCCCAGACGCAGATCGGGACTTCGAACTCCTTCGGGCCGGCGGCCGAGGAACCCGCGGTCGGCTTGAACTTGGCGCTCTGGCACTTCATCAGGGCGCCCTCGAAGCCGGCGGGCGTCACATCGGCGGGGCTGCCGATGAGTTCGATGGTGACGCTCTCGTCCTCCTCGTCGCCCTTCTTGATGCTGTTGAAGTAGCCGTCGAGGGCCTTCTCCGGGTCGCTGACGTCGCCCCACAGGCCGCTGATGCTGAGGACCTTGCCCTTCAGCGGCTCGCTCTCGTCACCGGCCTTGTAGCTGGCGCCGACCTGCTTCGGGTCCTTGATCCCGAGCGCGTCGGCTTCCTTCTTGTCCTTGTCGGACAGGGGCTCCGACTTGTCGCCGCTCGAGTCCTTCTTGTAGTCGTCGACCGTTGCCGCCGGGGTGAGTTTGTACCCCTTGCTGCTGTCGGCGACATCGCTGTTGCCGCCGCCGCTCGTGAGGAGGTACGCGCCACCGGCGATCACCGCGAGCGCCACGACCGCGGAGGCGATGATCAGGCCCGTCTTCTTCTTCGGGGCCGCGGGCGGCGGCGGGACCTGGCCGTAGGGCGCCTGCTGGCCGTACTGGGGCTGCTGGCCGTACGGGCCCGGCTGCTGGGGGTACCCGTAGCCCTGCGGCGGCTGGGGCTGCTGGGGCGGAACACCCTGCGGGGCCTGCTGCGGATACCCGTAGCCGGGCTGCGGGGCCTGCGGCTGCTGGCCGTAAGGTCCCGGCTGGCCGTACGGCCCGGGCTGCTGAGGCTGCTGCCCGCCGTACGGGCCCGGCTGGTTGTAGCTCATTACGGGTTTCCCCCTCGTGGTGTTTATGTGTTTCGAACATCCTGGCCCAAGCCGACGGCCGATGGGACGGCGGGGGCCACACCGTTACGGAAGTGTCGAGGTGAACAACGTGAAGCGCCCGGCCGGTTCACCGGCCGGGCCCGTTGCCGACACTAGAGCCTGACGCGCACGTCGTTGCGGAGCTTGGCGGTGATGCTTGCCGCCTCCTCGGGCGAGCCGGCCGAACCACCCACTGCCGAGGCGATGTTGATGGGCAGTACCGCTGCCATCGTGCTGTGGTCGGCCCAGACGCACATCGTCATCGTGAACTCCTTGGGGCCGGAGCCGGAGGAGGCGCTGTCGGGCTTGCTCTTGACCACCTGGCACTTCAGTACGGCGCCCTTGAGCTCGGCCGGCTCGAAGGCCTTCGGCTCACCGACCAGCTCGGCGTCGCTGTCCTTGTTCTTCTCGACATCCGCCCGCATCGAGTCCAGGGCCGCGTCGACGACCTTCTCCGGCTCGGAGATCTTTCCGTAGACACCGCCGAAGCTCAGGGCCTTCTGCGACAGCGGGTTGTCCTTGTCCCCGGCCGTGTAGCCGGCGGTAACCTGCTTCGGGTCCTTGACGCCCCACTTCTCGGCGTCCTCGAAGTCGCTGTCCTCCCAGGCGCTGTCGTCGCCGCTGCCCTTCTTGTACTCGGCGTTGATGACTGTCGCCGGCGTCGTGAGCTTGTGCGGTCCGTCGTCGGCGACGTCGCCGCCACCGGTGCCGCCGAAGAGCAGGTACGCGCCGACGCCGAGTGCGGCGACGACGGCGACCCCACCGATGATCAGGCCGGTCTTCTTCCCGCCGCTCCGAGCGGGCGGCGGGGGCGGCGGGTAGGCGCCGTACTGGGGCTGCTGGCCGTACGGGCCCGGCTGCTGGGGGTACCCGTAGCCCTGAGGCTGCTGGGGCGGAACACCCTGCGGGGCCTGCTGCGGATACCCGTAGCCGGGCTGCGGGGCCTGCGGCTGCTGGCCGTAAGGTCCCGGCTGGCCGTACGGCCCGGGCTGCTGAGGCTGTTGCCCGCCGTACGGGCCCGGCTGGTTGTAGCTCATTACGGGTGTCCCCCTCGCGATGTTTACGTGTCCCCGACATCCTGGCCGAAGCCGGGGCCCTCGGCAGGCGGCACGGGTCACACCGTGAGGGACGTCTCCCGTTTCGGTCCGGCTGCGTGACACCTCTAAACTGGCCCCGTGACCGAGAACACTCAGCAGCAGACAGCCAGCAACCCCACTGTCCCTACCAAGGACCTGCCGACCCAGTACGCGCCGGCCGAGGTAGAGGGGAAGCTGTACGAGCGCTGGGTGGAGCGCGGGTACTTCGAGGCGGACGCGAAGAGCGAGAAGCCCGCGTACACCATCGTCATCCCGCCGCCGAACGTCACGGGCAGTCTCCACCTGGGCCACGCCTTCGAGCACACGCTGATCGACGCGCTCACCCGCCGCAAGCGGATGCAGGGTTACGAGACGCTGTGGCAGCCGGGTATGGACCACGCCGGTATCGCCACTCAGAACGTCGTCGAGCGGGAGCTCGCCAAGGAGGGCAAGTCCCGCCACGATCTGGGCCGTGAGGCGTTCGTCGAGCGCGTCTGGCAGTGGAAGGCCGAGTCCGGTGGTCAGATTTCCGGACAGATGAAGCGCCTTGGCGACGGCGTCGCCTGGTCGCGCGAGCGCTTCACCATGGACGACGGGCTGTCCCAGGCCGTCCAGACCATCTTCAAGCGGCTGTACGACGACGAGCTGATCTACCGTGCCGAGCGCATCATCAACTGGTGCCCGCGCTGCCTCACCGCCATCTCGGACATCGAGGTGGAGTACCAGGACGACGACGGTGAGCTCGTCTCCATCCGGTACGGCGAGGGCGACGCGTCGATCGTCGTCGCCACCACCCGTGCCGAAACGATGCTGGGTGACACGGCTGTCGCCGTCCACCCGGAGGACGAGCGTTACAAGCACCTCATCGGCACCGAGATCGAACTGCCCCTCACCGGCCGCCGTATCCCGGTCGTCGCCGACGAGCACGTCGACCCGGAGTTCGGTACCGGCGCCGTCAAGGTGACGCCAGCCCATGACCCGAACGACTTCGAGATCGGCCGGCGTCACGGTCTTCCGAGCCTCGCCGTCATGGACGAGCACGCCATCATCACCGCCCACGGCCTCTTCCAGGGTCTGGACCGGCTGGAGGCGCGGTCCACGATCGTGGCTGCGCTGCGCGCCGAGGGCCGGATCGTCGCCGAGAAGCGTCCGTACACCCACTCCGTGGGTCACTGCTCGCGCTGCAAGACCACCATCGAGCCGCGTCTGTCGATGCAGTGGTGGGTCAAGGTCGGCCCGCTGGCCAAGGCGGCCGGCGACGCGGTCCGCGACGGCCGGGTCACGATCCATCCGCAGGAGATGGAGAAGCGCTACTTCGACTGGGTCGACAACCTGCACGACTGGTGCATCTCGCGCCAGCTGTGGTGGGGCCACCGCATCCCGGTCTGGTACGGCCCGAACGGCGAGGTCGTGTGCGTCGGACCGGACGAGCAGCCGCCGAGCGGAGAAGGCTGGACCCAGGACACCGACGTCCTGGACACCTGGTTCTCCTCCGGCCTGTGGCCCTTCTCCACGCTCGGCTGGCCCGAGCAGACCGACAGCCTCGCGAAGTTCTACCCGAACTCCGTGCTGGTCACCGGCTACGACATCCTCTTCTTCTGGGTCGCCCGGATGATGATGTTCGGCCTGTACGCGATGGACGGCACCCCGCCGTTCCACACCATCGCCCTGCACGGCATGGTCCGTGACCAGTTCGGCAAGAAGATGTCGAAGTCCTTCGGCAACGCGGTCAACCCGCTGGACTGGATGGACACCTACGGCTCCGACGCCGTCCGCTTCACGCTGGCCCGCGGAGCCAACCCCGGCGTCGACGTCCCGATCGGCGAGGACTGGGTCCAGGCGTCGCGCAACTTCGCCAACAAGATCTGGAACGCGACGCGCTTCGCGCTGATGAACGGTGCGACGGTCGAGGGCGAACTGCCGCCCACCGAGCGGTTGTCGGCGACCGACCGGTGGATCCTGTCCCGGCTGAACAAGACGGTGGCCGAGGTCGACGCGTACTACGAGGACTACCAGTTCTCGAAGCTGTCGGAAGCTCTCTACCACTTCGCGTGGGACGAGGTCTTCGACTGGTACGTCGAGCTGTCCAAGACGACCTTCTTCGCGGGCGGCGAGGCGGCCAAGGTCTCCGGCCGGGTCCTCGGCGAGGTCCTGGACGTCATGCTGCGGCTGCTGCACCCGGTGGTCCCGTTCGTGACGGAGACCCTGTGGACCACCCTGACGGGCAGCGAGTCCGTGGTCATCGCCGACTGGCCGGCCGACAGCGGTTTCCGTGACGAGGCGGCCGAGGCGGAGATCGAGAACCTCCGGCGCGTCGTCACCGAGGTTCGCCGGTTCCGCTCCGACCAGGGACTGCAGCCGGGGCAGAAGGTCCCGGCCCGGCTCACCCTGGACGGCACCGCACTCGCGCCGCACGAGGCGGCCATCCGGCAACTGCTCCGGCTGCAGCCGGAGGGCGAGGGCTTCAGCGCGACGGCGACCCTCCCGGTCGCGGGCGCCACGGTCGCTCTCGACCTGTCCGGCACGATCGATGTGGAGGCCGAGCGCAAGCGGCTGACGAAGGACCTGGCCGCCGCCGAGAAGGAGAAGGCCCAGGCGACGGGCAAGCTCGGCAACGAGGCGTTCCTCGCCAAGGCACCGGACAACGTGGTCGACAAGATCCGTACCCGCCTGGCCAAGGCCGAGGAGGACATCGCGCGGATCACCAAGCAGCTGGAAGGCCTGCCTCGGTCCTGACGGCGAACGAGCGGACGGGAAGGCCCCGGGGGACGTCCCCCGGGGCCTTCCCGTCCTTGTCGGTGCGTCTCCGTAGACTGGACCCCGTGAGTGAGCAGCCCGATCCTTTCGACGAGATCGTCGACGCAGAGACCGACCGTGACCCCGACCTGGCGGTGATCGAGGCCGGCAGCCGCACCCTGCGCGCACAGGCCGGGTCGCAGCTGAGCGACCACGCGCCCGCCCGGCCCGCAGACCCGGAGGTGGACAAGGCGCTGCGTGAGGTCGAGGCGGACCTGGCGACCCGGTGGGGCGAGACCAAGCTGGAGCCGTCGGTCAGCCGGATCTCGGCCCTGATGGATGTGCTGGGCGAGCCCCAGCGCGCGTACCCCTCGATCCACATCACGGGGACGAACGGCAAGACGTCCACGGCCCGCATGATCGAGGCCCTGCTCGGCGCCTTCGAGTTGCGCACCGGCCGGTACACCTCGCCGCACGTCCAGTCGATCACCGAGCGGATCAGCCTGGACGGTGCGCCCATCGCGGCCGAGCGCTTCGTCGAGACGTTCCAGGACATCAAGCCGTACGTGGAGATGGTCGACTCCTCGCAGGAGTTCCGCCTCTCGTTCTTCGAGGTGCTCACCGGCATGGCCTATGCCGCGTTCGCCGACGCGCCGGTGGACGCCGCCGTCGTCGAGGTCGGCATGGGCGGCAGCTGGGACGCGACGAATGTGATCGACGCGTCGGTCGCCGTCATCACCCCCATCGCCCTGGACCACACGGACCGCCTCGGCGGGACGCCCGGCGAGATCGCCGGGGAGAAGGCCGGGGTCATCAAGCAGGGCGCGACGGTGATCCTGGCGCAGCAGCCGGTGGAGGCCGCCCAGGTGATGCTGAAGAAGGCGGTCGAGGTCGACGCCACGGTCGCGCGTGAGGGTATGGAGTTCGGCGTTGTCTCCCGCGAGGTCGCGGTCGGCGGCCAGCTGCTGACCCTGCGCGGACTCGGCGGCGAGTACGAGCAGATCTTCCTCCCGCTGTACGGAGCCCACCAGGCGCACAACGCGGCGGTGGCGCTGGCAGCGGTCGAGGCGTTCTTCGGGGTGGGCGCCGAGCAGGCCCGCATGCTCGATGTGGACACCATTCGCAAGGCGTTCGCATCGGTGACCTCGCCCGGCCGTCTGGAGGTCGTGCGGCGCAGCCCCACGGTCGTGCTGGACGCCGCGCACAACCCGGCCGGCGCGCGGGCGTCGGCGGACGGCATCACGGAGTCGTTCGGCTTCTCGCGGCTGATCGGCGTGGTCGGCACCAGTGGCGACAAGGACGTCCGCGGTCTGCTCGAGGCCTTCGAGCCGATCTTCGCCGAGGTCGTCGTCACGCAGAACTCCAGTCATCGCGCCATGGACGCGGACGAGCTGGCCGCGATCGCCGTGGAGGTCTTCGGCGACGAGCGGGTGGTGGTGGAACCGCGCCTCGACGACGCGTTGGAGGCGGCGATCACGCTTGCCGAGGAGGAGTCGGAGTTCGCGGGCGCGGGTGTTCTGGTGACCGGCTCGGTGATCACGGTCGGCGAGGCCCGGCTGCTGCTGGGAAGGGGCTGAGCCGATGCGTACGCTGTGTGCATCCACCTTGATCAGTGAATTCTTCGTGATCGGGTTTGCCGGTCTCGTTGCCATGAAGTCGGACGACGTCGCGATGGCGACGGTCTGGACGGTCTGCGGCGTCGTGATGCTGGTGTCGCTGCTGCTGTGCGGGATGATCACCCGTCCAGGTGGGATCCAGCTCGGCTGGGCGCTGCAAATCGCGCTGATCGCCAGCGGATTCGTGGTGCCTGCGATGTTCTTCCTCGGCGTGCTGTTCGCGGCGCTGTGGTGGGCGTCCGTGCACTACGGCCGCAAGATCGACGCGGCGAAGGCGCGGTGGGCCGCCGAGGCCGAGGCCCAGCCGCAGTAGGTCCGGGTCCGGGTGCCGCCCTTCGGGGGGCACCGGGTAGCCTCGGGCCAACCGCACACATCCTGGCCTGCAAGGAGCCGCACACCATGACTCAGCGCACCCTCGTCCTTCTCAAGCCGGACGCCGTCCGTCGCGGACTCGTGGGCGAGGTCATCGGCCGCATCGAGCGCAAGGCCGGCTGGCAGATCACGGCGCTGGAGCTGCGTCAGCTCGACCGCGCCACCCTGGAGCAGCACTACGCCGAGCACGTCGGCCGACCGTTCTACGAGCCGCTCGTGGAGTTCATGCTGTCCGGTGCGGTCGTCGCGCTCGTCGTCGAGGGAGAGCGGGTCATCGAGGGTGTGCGCCAGTTGGCGGGGCCGACCGACCCGATCGCTGCGGCCCCGGGGTCCATCCGTGGTGACTTCGGCACGATCGTCCGGGAGAACCTGATCCACGCCTCGGACTCCGAGGAGTCCGCCATTCGGGAACTGAAGATTTTCTTTCCCGGCCTTTCCTGATAGAGCGTCAGCCGAACAGCGCTCATGACCTGGGGCGACCGAAGGAATTTCGGTCGCCCTTCGGTATAGGAGTGCGCGTTGCGGGAACGCATCGCTCCGACACCTCGTCACCATTACTGGGGTGGACCACCGCTGCGTGTTCGTCCAGGCGGCACTACGATGGAAGCCTCCACGCCACAGCACCCACCTCGCCGTCCTAATAAGCCATCAATGCTCGATTTGGGAAGGCCAGACGCATCCTCATGGGGAACAACATGTCGTTCATCGGCCGTGACATGGCTGTCGACCTCGGGACCGCCAACACGCTGGTGTACGTCAGAGGTCGGGGGATCGTTCTCAACGAGCCGTCCGTCGTCGCGATCAACACCAACACGGGCGGCATTCTCGCGGTCGGCGCCGAGGCGAAGAAGATGATCGGCCGGACTCCGGGCAATATCGTTGCCGTCCGGCCGCTGAAGGACGGCGTCATCGCCGACTTCGAGATCACCGAGCGGATGCTCCGCTACTTCATCCTGAAGATCCACAAGCGCCGCTATCTCGCCCGCCCGCGTGTGGTCGTCTGTGTCCCCTCCGGCATCACGGGCGTTGAGCGCCGCGCGGTCATCGAAGCATCGACGCAGGCGGGCGCCCGGCAGGTGCACATCATCGAGGAGCCGATGGCCGCAGCCATCGGCTCCGGGCTCCCCGTCCACGAGGCCACCGGCAACATGGTCGTCGACATCGGCGGCGGCACCACCGAGGTCGCCGTGATCTCCCTCGGCGGAATCGTCACAGCTCAGTCGATCCGGGTCGCGGGCGACGAGTTGGACAATGCGATCATCCAGCACATCAAGAAGGAGTACTCGCTCCTGCTCGGTGAGCGGACCGCCGAGAACATCAAGATCACCATTGGCTCGGCCTACGAGATGGACAAAGAGGAGCACACCGAGATCCGCGGCCGTGACCTCGTCTCCGGCCTGCCCAAGACCGTGGTCATCTCCGCCGCCGAGGTCCGCAAGGCCATCGAGGAGCCGGTCAACTCCATCGTCGACGCCGTCAAGACCACTCTCGACAAGTGCCCGCCCGAGCTGTCCGGCGACGTCATGGACCGCGGCATCGTGCTGACCGGCGGCGGTGCGCTGCTGCGCGGCCTGGACGAGCGGCTGCGGCGCGAGACCGGTATGCCGATCCATATCGCCGAGGACCCACTGGACTCGGTGGCGCTCGGAGCGGGCAAGTGTGTCGAGGAGTTCGAGGCCCTCCAGCAGGTGCTGGACGCCCAGCCCCGCCGCTAGTGGACACCACTCACGGAACCCGAGTGCGGAACCTGCGGAACCTGCGAATCCGTCGTATGGGGGCCTGCCGACCCGTACGGCGGATCGTTGATATACAGACACCCATATTCCAACGAGGAAGGCACGGCCGCCGCACGTGAGGGACACACGAGAGAGCCGGCTGCTCCTGGTGCTGCTGATTGCCATCGCGTTCGCACTGATCACGGTGGACATCAGAGGCGGCGAGGAGTCACCGGTCGACGGCGCCCGGCAGGCCGCCGCCACGGTCTTCGGCCCGGTCGAGAGCGGCGTCGCATCGGCTGTCGACCCGATCGGCAACGCCATAGGGGCCGTACGCGACGCGGGCGAGCGCCACGACCGCATCAGCGTCCTGGAGCGGGAGAACGCCGAACTCAAGGCGCGACTCGGCAGCGACGACCGCAACCGCAGCCGGGTGCGTGAACTCGACGGCCTGCTCAAGAAAGCAGCCGCCGGCCAGTACGGCATCAAGGGCGCCGAGGTCATCGGGATAGGAGCGGCCCAGGGCTTCTCCTGGACGGTCACCATCGACATCGGCTCCCACGACGGCATCCGGCGCGACATGACCGTCATCAACAGCGACGGACTCGTCGGCCGCGTCACCACCGTCGGCCCGAACACCTCGACCGTCCTGCTCGCCAACGACCCGGACTTCACCGTCGGCACCCGGATGGAGAAGACCGACGAACTCGGCTTCGCCACCGGCCAGGGCGACCGGCCGCTCTCGGTCCAGCTGCTCAACGGCAAGGCCAAGGTGAAGAAGGGGGACCGGCTGGTCACCTTCGGCTCGCAGGGCAACCGGCCGTTCGTGCCAGGGGTCCCGGTCGGCGAGGTCGTGGGCGTGGACCCGCTCGGCGGCGACCTCACCCGCAACATCTATGTGCGCCCGTACGTCGGCTTCACCAAGCTCGACATCGTGGGCGTCGTCGTCCAGGCGCCCCGCACCGATCCGCGCGACACGGTTCTGCCGCCCAAGCCCGCCAAGTCCGCCAAGCCGAAGCCCACACCGACCGTCACCGTGACGGTCACGCCCGGCCAGGTCCCGCCGAGCGGCGAGGCCCAGGAGGACGCCGGGGCACAGGCGCAGGACAACGGTCAGCCGCAGGACAACGGTCAGGCCACCCCCACGCGTGACGCCGCCGCCCGGAACGACGAGTAGGAGCCTGCGTCATGCGCTTCAACCGGATGCTGCTCTCCACGACCCTCGTCGTGGTCGCCCTCGTCGCCCAGGTCACTGTCCTCGCCCGCCTCCAGCTCCCCGGCGCCGTACCCGACCTGCTCCTGCTCGTCGTCCTCGGGCTCGCCATGGTGTACGGCCACATGGCGGGCGCGTTCATCGGCTTCGGCGCGGGACTGCTCGCCGACCTCGCCCCGCCGGCCGACCATGCCGCAGGACGGTACGCGCTCGTGCTGTGCGTCATCGGATATCTCGCCGGCCTCGCGCGACCCGACAGCGGCCAGCTCAGGTCCGCCGCGGGACCGATGATCGTGGTCGTCGCCGCAGCCATCGGCTCCACGCTCCTCTACGCAGGCGTCGGCGCCCTCGTCGGCGACACCGCCGCCCGCCATGTGGGCCTCGGCAGCCTGCTGTTCACCGCCGCCGTCTACGACCTGCTCCTCGCGCCCTTCACCGTCCCGCTGATCATGGCCCTGGCCAGACGCGGCGAGAACGACCCGCTCGCCGACGCCCAGAGCTCGTCCGGCGCCGATATGGCATCGGGCTGGCTCTCCTCCGGCACCGGACTGCGCATCGGCCGCCAGCGCAGCGGACTGCGGGTGAAGGCGGCCAGGAGCCGTGCGGCACGGGCCGGACGCATCAAGGGAGTCAAGCGACTGTGACCGAGGGGGCAGCAGCGTGAGCAACATTCCGGAGACCGGCCGGACCCCCCGGGTCCAGATCCGGCTCGTCATCATCCAGGTACTCGTCTTCTCGCTGCTGCTCACTCTCGGCGGCCGCCTCTGGTACCTCCAGATCCGCAACGGCGACGAGTACACGGACGAGGCGAAGAGCAACCACGTCCAGCAGGTCGTCCAGCCCGCCGTACGCGGCTCGATCCTCGACGCCCGCGGCGTACCGCTGGCCGACAACGAGACGCGGCTCGTCGTCTCCGCGTCCCGTACCGAGCTGTTGAAGATGAAGGACGACGGCAAGGGCGTCCTCACCCGGCTCGCCGGTGTCCTGGGCATGAAGCCCAAGGACGTCATGGACAAGGTCCGGCTGTGCGACTCCGAGACTCCCCAGCCGTGCTGGAACGGTTCCCCGTACCAGCCCATCCCGGTCACCGACGAGGCCACGACCCAGCAGGCTCTGCAGATCCGCGAGCGCGCCGAGGACTTCCCCGGCATCACCGCGGAGCCCACCGCCGTACGCCGCTATGCCGCCCCCGGCAAGGCAAACACCGCCCAGGTCCTCGGCTATCTCTCGCCCGTCACCGACGAGGAGATCGAGAAGGCCAAGGACACCGACTCGCCGTTCCTGCGCTCCGACCAGGTCGGCCGCTCGGGTCTGGAGCGCACCTACGACAAGGCGCTGCGCGGCAAGGCCGGTGTCACACGCTACGAGGTCGACAATCTCGGCCGGGTCATCGGCGAGGCCGAGCGGGACGAGGCCAGGGCCGGAGCCAACGTCGTCACGTCCATCGACGCCCGCGTCCAGGCGGTGGCCGAGTACGAGCTCAACAAGGCGATGAAGGCCGCCCGCCTCGAGATGGACCGCAACACCAACGAGAGGTACAAGGCCGACGCCGGCGCCGTCGTGGTCATGGAGAACAAGACCGGCCGCATCATCTCGATGGCCTCTCAGCCGACGTACGACCCGAACTCCTGGGTCGGCGGTATCTCGGCCAAGGACTACGCCAAGCTCACCGGCAAGAAGTCCAACTTCCCGCTGCTCAACCGCGCCATCCAGGGCCAGGCCGCCCCCGGCTCGATCTTCAAGGTGATCTCGTCGACCGCCGCGGTCAACGCCGGATACGAGTTCGACGGCAACTATCCGTGCCCCAGTTCGTACTCCGTCGGAAGCCAGGTCTTCAAGAACTTCGAGTCCAAGGGCTACGGCAGCATCAGCCTCGGCCGTGCCCTGGAGGTCTCCTGCGACACCGTCTACTACGGACTCGCCCACCGCGAGTGGCAGAAGGACGGCGGCACCAAGCCCAAGAAGAAGGCCAACGACTGGTTCTACAAGACCGCCCACCAGTTCGGCCTCGGCAAGGAGACCGGCATCGACCTCCCCAACGAGGTCACCGGGCGTGTCCCCGACCGCCAGTGGAAGCAGCGCTTCTGGGAGGCCAACAAGGACGGCTGGTGCAAGCAGGGCAAGAAGGGCGGGACGTACGTCGAGCGGCTCGCGTACGAAGGCTGCCTCGAAGGCAACCTGATGCGCGCCGGTGACTCCGTCAACTACTCCATCGGACAGGGCGACACCCTCGTCACCCCGATACAGATGGCGACGATCTACTCGGCGATCGCCAACGGCGGCACGCTGTACAACCCCACCATCGGCAAGGCCATCATCAGCGCGGACGGCAAGACGGTCGAGCCGATCAAGCCCGCGTCGCACGGCAAGCTGCCGATGGACCGAAAGACCCGCGACCAGATCGACAAGGCCCTCGCGGGAGTCACCACCGTCGGCTCGGCCGCCTGGCGCTTCGGCGGCTGGCCGCAGGACAAGATCCCGATGCACGCCAAGACGGGTACCGCGGAGGTCTACGGCAAGCAGACGACCTCCTGGTTCGTCTCGTACACCTCCGACTACACGATCATCATGACCATCGCCCAGGGTGGTACGGGATCCGGTGCCTCCGGTCCCGCGGTGCGCAAGATCTACGAGGCGATGTACGGCCTCGACGAGGAGGGTAATCAGGACCTCAAGTCCGCCCTGCTGCCGAGGCCCCAGCAGAGCCTGCCGAAGGTCGGCACGGACGGCACCATCGACGCCCCGACCATCAAGCCGTACAAGCCCAGGAAGCCGAAACCGGCCGACGGCCAAGTGCTCGCGGGCGCGCCCGCACGGAGGGACTGAGACATGGCCGGCGCCAATGGCTTCTCCGTCTCCGGCTACGGCCCCGAGCGCGGCGGACTGTGGTCACAGCTGACCGCCCGCGGCTCGGTGGTGCGCAAGCTGGACTGGCCCATGCTGTTCTCCGCGCTCGCGCTGTCGTTCATCGGTGCGCTGCTGGTGTGGTCGGCGACCCGCGGCCGCACCGAGCTCAACCAGGGCGACCCGTACTACTTCCTGTTCCGGCACGTCCTCAACACCGGCATCGGTTTCGCGCTGATGATCGGGACGGTCTGGCTCGGGCACCGCACCCTGCGCGGCGCGGTGCCGGTCCTGTACGGGCTCTCCGTCGTCCTCGTCCTACTGGTGCTCACCCCGCTGGGCGCCACCATCAACGGCGCGCACGCCTGGATCGTGATCGGTGGCGGCTTCTCCCTCCAGCCCTCGGAGTTCGTGAAGATCACCATCATTCTGGGGATGGCGATGATGCTGGCCGCCCGGGTGGACGCCGGGGACCTGGCACATCCCGACCACCGCACGGTCGCCAAATCGCTCGGTCTCGCCGTGCTGCCGATGCTGATCGTCATGCTGATGCCGGACCTCGGATCCGTGATGGTCATGGCGGTCATCGTCCTCGGCGTTCTCCTCGCGTCCGGCGCCTCCAACCGATGGATCCTCGGACTGCTGGGCGCCGGAGCCGCGGGAGCGGTACTGGTCACCACGCTCGGACTGCTCGACGAGTACCAGATCAACCGCTTCGCCGCATTCGCCAACCCCGAGCTCGACCCGGCCGGTGTCGGCTACAACACCAACCAGGCACGGATCGCGATCGGCTCGGGCGGGCTGCACGGCGCCGGACTGTTCAACGGCCACCAGACGTCGGGCCAGTTCGTGCCCGAGCAGCAGACCGACTTCATCTTCACCGTCGCGGGCGAGGAACTCGGGTTCCTCGGCGCCGGCCTGATCCTCGCGCTGCTGGGCGTCGTCCTGTGGCGCGCCTGCCGTATCGCCCGCGAGACGACCGAGCTGTACGGCACCATCGTCGCCGCCGGGATCATCGCCTGGTTCGCCTTCCAGGCCTTCGAGAACATCGGGATGACGCTCGGCATCATGCCGGTCGCCGGTCTGCCGCTGCCGTTCGTGTCCTACGGCGGAACCTCGATGTTCGCCGTCTGGATCGCGATCGGACTGCTCCAGTCGATCAGGGTGCAGCGGCCGATAAGCGCATAATCCTCCGCGGGGCGTCTCGTATGGGCGCCCGGCCCGGTCGTGGGGTGCCGTCCGGCGACCGGGCCGACTAGGTTCGATTCATGGCGGACACGAAGCGCGAGATCGAGCGGAAGTACGAGGCCACCTCCGACAGCCGGCTGCCGGACCTGACACGCGTGCCGGGTGTCTCGGCCGTCGTCGGCAGAGGGGTGGTGGAACTCGACGCCGTGTACTACGACACTGCGGACCTGCGCCTCTCCGCCGACGGGATCACCCTGCGGCGCCGTACCGGCGGCGACGACGAGGGCTGGCATCTGAAGTTCCCCGTCTCGACCGGCATCCGCGACGAGATCCGCGCCCCGCTCGCGGACACCCTCCCGCACTCACTGGCAGGGCTGATCCGCTCCCGTGCCCGCGACGCGGCCGTCGTCCCCGTCGTACGGCTGAGGTCCTCGCGGGACGTCAGCCACCTGCTCGGCGAGAGGGGCGAGCTTATCGCCGAAGTCAGTGTCGACTCCGTCCGCGCCGAACGCCTCGCGGACGGCGGCGGTTCGGCGTCCTGGACCGAGATCGAGGTCGAACTCGCCGACGACGCCGACCCCGCACTGCTCGACGCGGTCGACAAACGCCTGCGCAAGGCTGGCGTCCGCCCCTCGTCGTCGGCGTCCAAGCTGGCGCGGGCACTGGCGGAAACGGCCCCGGGGGGCCCGGTCCCGGGCGGGCAGGAGGACGCCGCCTCCTCGGAGCGGCCGGCAGGCAAGGCGCCGAAGGCGGCCGAGGCCGCGAAGTCCGTCAGGGACAGGGGCGCCCGGCTGGAGGAGAAGTACGCCGGCGAGTACGTCCTCGCATATCTGCGCGGGCAGCGGGACGCGATCGTGGCGCTGGATCCCGCCGTACGCCGCGATCTGCCCGACTCCGTCCACCAGATGCGCGTCGCCACCCGCCGGATGCGCAGCGCCTTCAGGACGTTCGGAAAGATCGTCGACCGCGGCGTCACCGACCCGCTCGGGGACGAGCTCAAGTGGCTTGCCGGCGAACTCGGCGTCGCCCGGGACCAGGAGGTGCTGTCCGAGCGCCTGCGGAAGCGGATCGAGGCACTGCCCGGGACGTTGGTGCTCGGTCCGGTCCGAGGGAGGCTGAAGATCTGGGCGACCGCGCACCGGGCGGACGCGCGTCGGCGCTCCGTCGCCGTGCTCGACAGCGAGCGCTACCTCGACCTGCTGGCCGCGCTCGACGCCCTCCTCGACGAGCCGCCGCTTCTCAAGGCGGCCACCGCCAAGCCCGGCGTCGCCCTCCCCAAGGCGGTGAGCAAGGACTACAGGAGGCTGGCCGCACGGGTGGAACACGCCCTCGACCTCCCGGCGGGCCACGACCGTGACCTCGCCATGCACGACGCCCGCAAGGCCGCGAAACGAGCGCGGTACGCCGCCGAGGCCGTCACCCCTGCCCTCGGCAAGCCCGCCAGAAAGTTCGCCAGGAGGATGAAGGCGGTGCAGACCGTACTCGGCGACCACCAGGACAGCGTCGTCGCACGCGATGCCCTGCGCACCCTCGCGATCCAGGCGCATGCGGCCGGCGAGTCCGCGTTCACCTGGGGACTTCTCCACGGACTGGAAGAGGGCCAAGCGGCGGAGCGGGAGCGGGAACTCCCTCAGGTGTGGGAGCGGGCGTCGCGGCCCGAGCTGCGCAGCGCACTCAGGGCGTAACCGCACGGGCGGCCGGTCGTTTTGTCGGTGCACGGCTCCCCCCGGCACGCGGGGGTGACCGGGTCTCAAGGCCACCGGTTGTGAAGAGCCGGCTTGCTCCCCGCCGGTGCGGGGGTGTTGTGATCGCCGTGCTGGGGCGACTCTCGATCGGGTTACGCTTGAGAGTCGCCCCAGCCAGCTCACGAAGGTTCGAGATGTCCGAGTCGGTCTTCCCACAGCTCGAAGCTCTGCTCCCGCATGTGCAGAAGCCCATCCAGTACGTCGGCGGAGAGCTGAACTCCACGGTCAAGCCGTGGGAGAGCTGCGATGTCCGCTGGGCGCTCATGTACCCGGACGCGTACGAGGTCGGACTGCCCAACCAGGGCGTCATGATCCTCTACGAGGTACTGAACGAGCGGGAAGGCGTGCTGGCCGAGCGTACGTACAGCGTGTGGCCCGACCTCGAAGAGCTGATGCGCGAGCACAACGTGCCGCAGTTCACCGTGGACAGCCACCGGCCCGTCAAGAGTTTCGACGTCTTCGGCCTGAGCTTCTCCACCGAGCTCGGCTACACCAACATGCTCACTGCGCTCGACCTCGCGGGCATCCCGCTGAGCGCAGCCGACCGCACCCTCGACGACCCGCTCGTCCTCGCCGGCGGCCACGCCGCCTTCAACCCCGAGCCGATCGCGGAGTTCATCGACTGCGCGGTCATCGGTGACGGCGAGCAGGCCGTGCTCGACATGACCGAGATCATCCGGGCCTGGAAGGCCGAGGGCCGTCCGGGCGGGCGTGAGGAAGTCCTCTTCCGGCTCGCCAGGACCGGCAACGTCTACGTGCCCCGCTTCTACGACGTCGAGTACCTGCCCGACGGCCGCATCGGCCGCGTCGTGCCCAACAGGTCCGGCGTGCCGTGGCGCGTGTCCAAGCACACCGTGATGGACCTCGACGAGTGGCCCTACCCCAAGCAGCCGCTGGTCCCGCTCGCCGAGACCGTGCACGAGCGGATGTCCGTCGAGATCTTCCGCGGCTGCACCCGCGGCTGCCGCTTCTGCCAGGCTGGCATGATCACGCGCCCCGTGCGGGAGCGAAGCATCACCGGCATCGGCGAGATGGTCGACCGTGGGCTCAAGGCGACCGGCTTCGAGGAGGTCGGCCTGCTCTCCCTGTCCTCCGCGGACCACAGCGAGATCGGCGACATCGCCAAGGGCCTGGCGGACCGGTACGAGGAGGACAAGATCGGTCTGTCCCTCCCGTCCACCCGCGTCGACGCGTTCAACGTCGACCTGGCCAACGAGCTGACCCGCAACGGCCGCCGGTCCGGTCTGACCTTCGCACCCGAGGGCGGCTCCGAGCGCCTGCGCAAGGTCATCAACAAGATGGTCTCGGAGGAGGACCTGATCCGCACGGTCGCCACCGCGTACGGCAACGGCTGGCGTCAGGTGAAGCTGTACTTCATGTGCGGTCTGCCGACGGAGACCGACGAGGACGTGCTGCAGATCGGCGACATGGCGGTCAACGTCATCGCCAAGGGCCGCGAGGTCTCCGGCCAGAACGACATCCGCTGCACGGTGTCCATCGGCGGCTTCGTGCCCAAGCCGCACACGCCGTTCCAGTGGGCCCCCCAGCTGAGCGCCGAGGAGACCGACGCCCGGCTGGAGAAGCTGCGCGACAAGATCCGCGGCGACAAGAAGTACGGCCGCTCCATCGGCTTCCGCTACCACGACGGCAAGCCCGGCATCGTCGAGGGCCTGCTCTCCCGCGGTGACCGCCGCATCGGCGCCGTCATCCGCGCCGTCTACGAGGACGGCGGCCGCTTCGACGGCTGGCGCGAGCACTTCTCGTACGACCGCTGGATGGCCTGCGCCGCCAAGACGCTGCCTGAGTACGGGGTCGACGTCGACTGGTACACGACGCGTGAGCGTACGTACGAGGAGGTCCTGCCCTGGGACCACCTGGACTCCGGTCTCGACAAGGAGTGGCTCTGGGAGGACTGGCAGGACGCGCTCGACGAGACCGAGGTCGAGGACTGCCGCTGGACGCCGTGCTTCGACTGTGGCGTCTGTCCTCAGATGGACACGAGTATCCAGATCGGTCCGACGGGCAAGAAGCTTCTGCCGCTCACCGTCGTCAAGTAGAGCTCGGGGGAGGCCCGGCCGCGGGGAATCCCGAGGCCGGGCCTTCTCTCATGCATCCGTACAGGGCTGTCGTGCGTCCTGTCTGACATGGAGCTCGAGAAGTCCCCGCAGACGCCACCCCCCGCGCCGTACGAAGGGGGTGAAGGCTGCCTGACCGCGGCGATCAGGATTCCGGTCCGGATCGTGGTGCTGGTCCTGGTCGTGCCCGTACGCATGCTGTGGGATCTGCTCGTCGTCTGTGCCCGCGCGATCGACCGGCTCCTGCTCCGGCCGGTGGGCAGGGCCCTGGGTTGGCTCGGTCGGACCCTTGTGGTCATCCCGGTGACCTGGCTGTTCGAGAAGGTCCTCACCCCGCTGGCGCTGGGCGCCTTCTGGCTGGCCGCCTTCGTCGCCAAGGCGTTGTTCGTGTGGCCGTGGGTGGCGCTGTGGCGGTTTGTGGTGGTGCCCGTTGTGACGTACGGGCTCGTGGTACCGGCGACGTGGATCTACCGGCAGCTGCTGACGCCGCTGGGGCACGGGATCGCCTGGGCGGTGTCGAACCTGTTGGTCGCACCCCTGGTGTGGATCTACCGCACGCTCCTCACCCCCGCCGGTCACGGCATCGCCGCCGCTCTGGCCTTCGTCGCCAAGGCGTTGTTCGTGTGGCCGTGGGTGGCGCTGTGGCGGTACGTGGTGGTGCCCGTGGTGACATACGGGCTGGTCATACCCGCGATATGGATCTACCGGCAGCTGCTGACCCCCATCGGCCACGGCATCGCTTGGCTCCTCCGCACGATCGGGCACGGCTTCGCCGTCGTCTGCCGTGGGCTGTGGGCCGCGGCCGCCTGGCTGGTCATGACCCTGCTCGTGGCGCCCTTCGTCTGGATGTACCGGCGCATCCTCGCCCCCGTCGGCCGGGAGATCGTCGCGGCGTTCGGCGTCGCCTGGCGTGTCGCCGGATACATCTCGCGGGCCGTCGGCCGGGCCCTGAGGTGGCTCGCCTGGAATCTGGCAGGCCGCCCGGTCAGCTGGTTCTACCGCAGCGTGTGCACCCCGGTCGGACACTTTGTGCGCGACGCCGTGTGGCGGCCGGCGAAGCAGGTCGCCGTCGAGGCCGGCCGCCAGGCCCGGGCCGCGCTGGCCTCGGCCCGGGACACCGTGCGCCAGGCCCGCCGCGATGCGTGGCGCGCGCTGGTCGGCGGGCCCCGGCAGCCCGAGGCCGTGCCCCCCGCACCGCGGCAGGCGCGTAACCTGGGTGGTACGCAACACACACAGACCGTTCCCGGCGTGGCGGCCGGCCCCGAGATCTCCCTGCACAAGCGGGGGTGAGCCGGTCGGCCCCCAGGGAGCATCCCCCGCATTGACGAGGGCGGCGCGCCACCCGCGCCCGCTCCGCACCGAGGAGAAGAACCACTGGGCAAGCGACAGCCCGAAGGCCCGCCGCCCGCACCTGCGGTGCAGCGCATCCGACTGCGCTACACCAAGCGCGGCCGCCTCCGGTTCACCAGTCACCGTGACTTCCAGCGCGCCTTCGAGCGTGCGTTGAGGCGTGCCGAGGTGCCCATGGCGTACTCGGCGGGCTTCACACCGCACCCGAAGGTGTCGTACGCCAATGCCGCCCCCACCGGCACGGGCAGTGAGGCCGAGTATCTGGAGATCGCCCTCACCGAGTACCGCGACCCCGACAAGCTGCGCGAGCTGCTCGACGAGTCGCTGCCGGGCGGTCTCGACATCACCGACGCCGTCGAGGCCCGCACCTCGGGTCTCGCCGACCGGCTCACCGCATCCGTGTGGGAGCTGCGGCTCGACCAGGTGGAGCCCGCGGCCGCCGAGGCGGCCGTCTCCGCGTTCCTCGCAGCGGAGACCGTCGAGGTCCGGCGCAAGACGAAGAACGGCATCCGGACCTTCGACGCGCGAGGCGCCGTGGCAGGCCTGCAGGTGGGTCGTCCACAGCCCGATAGGCCGGGAGAGGGGCCCTGTGCGATACTGCGGCTGGTTGTGCGGCACGTGACACCTGCCGTGCGACCCGACGACGTCCTGTCCGGTCTCCGAGCTGTGGCCGACCTGGCGCCGCCGGTCCCCGCAGCGGTGACCAGGCTGGCGCAGGGGCTCTTCGACGAGGAGTCCGGCACGGTGACCGACCCGCTCGCGCCCGACCGCGAGGCAGCCCCGGCCGCTCCACAAACGGCCGCCGGGATCGCCCCTGCGACGGCGCCGGAAGGTCCCGCCGCGTAAGGACGGTCGTCAAAGCGCTGCCCTCGTACTCGGGAGCCACCTGGGACGGGCCGCGCTGAGACACAGGAGACTTTCGCCAGGCCGTGCGTACATCGCGTAGGGAACCGGCGAGCCAGACATCAGCTCCCGTGCGGCGCCCGCGCCCCGGACGGCGGCACCGCGGACATCACGCGGGCCGCGGCCGGACCGGATTCAGGCG
Organism: Streptomyces sp. NPDC002889; assembly: GCF_042888425.1. Classification (NCBI taxonomy): domain Bacteria; kingdom Bacillati; phylum Actinomycetota; class Actinomycetes; order Kitasatosporales; family Streptomycetaceae; genus Streptomyces; species Streptomyces sp. NPDC002889. Next base: position 123,111 of record NZ_JBIAPT010000012.1, on the reverse strand, counting down.
CGGCGCCCGGGAGCGCGACGGGAGAACCGCCCGCATGCTCGAAATGAACGGACCCGGCACCGCCGGGGACAACAAGAACGAAGACAACAACAACAGCCCCAGCGACACGCTGCCGCCGCGCCGCAGGCGCCGCGCCGTGTCGCGCCCCGCAGGTCCGCCGACCGGCGCCGCGGGGACCGACGTCACGGACGCCGCCCAGGTCACCGACCAGGAGCCGGTCGCTGCCGAGGCAGAGGTGCCCGAGCCGGAGACCCCGGCGGTAGTGGAGGCCGCCGAGCCCGAGGTTGTGGAGGCCGCTGCCGAGGAGGCGCCTGCGCCGCGTGCGCGTCGTCGTGCCACCCGTAAGGCCACCGCGCCCGCCGGTGCGCCGAAGGCCGAGGCTGGCGAGGTCGAGAAGGCCCCGGAGGCAGATGCGGCCGCCGAGGCCGAGGTGGAGGAGGAGGCAGCGCCCGCGCCCCGTGCGCGTCGTCGTGCCACCCGTAAGGCCACCGCGCCCGCCGCCGAGCCCGAGACCACCGCGCCCGCCGCCGAGCCCGAGACCACCGCGCCCGCCGCCGAGCCCGAGACCACCGCGCCCGCCGCCGAGCCCGAGACCACTGAGACCGCTGCCGAGCCCGAGGTCGCAGAGGTCGTGGAGGCCGCTGCCGAGGAGGCGCCCGCGCCGCGTGCGCGTCGTCGTGCCACCCGTAAGGCCACCGCCCCGGCCGGTGCGCCGCAGACCGCCGCCGAGCCGCAGGTTCCTGCGGAGCCGGAGCCGGTCGCGGCTGAGACCGCCGAGACCGCCCAGGTCGCCGAGGCCCCCGCGCCGCGTGGCCGGACCCGCCGCCGGGCGTCCGCTCCCGCCGGTGCGCCCCAGGCCGTCGAAGCCGTCGAGGCCGAGGAGGTCGCCGAGGTCGCCGAGGTTGTGGAGGCCGCTGCCGAGGAGGCGCCCGCGCCGCGTGCGCGTCGTCGTGCCACCCGTAAGGCCACCGCGCCTGGCGGTGCGCCGAAGGCTGTCGAGGCCGACGAGGACGAGGTTGCCGCCGAGACGGGCGAGGCGCTGCCCGAGAGCGCGGTCGCACAGATCGCCGTCGACGGGCCCGAGGTCGCGGCCGCCGGGAAGGCCGCCACCCGGGGCCGTACGCGCCGGCGTGCCGCGTCGGCCGAGACCACCCCCGCGCAGCCGGTGACCCCGGCCCCCGGCGAGAAGGCCGAGCAGGCCCAGAAGCCGGAGAAGGCCGAGGCGCCCGCGCGTGGCCGCCGTGCCGCGCGGCCGGCCGTGGCCGTCTTCCAGGCCCCCGTGTTCACCGAGCCCATGTTCCAGACCCCGGAGACGGCCGCCGCCGAGGCAGCTGCCGCGCGGCGCCCGGAGCCGGCGGACGAGGTGGAAGAGGCTGTCGCCGAGGCGCCCGCCGAGCCGGCCGGCCGTCGCCGTCGCCGTCGCCGTGGTGAGCAGGCCGAGCCTGTCGAGGCGCAGCCCGCGGCCGTCGAGGAAGAGGCCCCGGAGGAGGCCGAGCCCGAGCCCGAGCAGGCCGCCGAGAGCGAGTCGGACGAGTTCGAGGACCGGCCGTCGCGTCGTCGCCGCCGGGGCGGTCGCCGCCGTCGTCGTGGCGATGCCGCGGACACCGACGAGTCCGCCGAGGAGCGGGCCGAGGACACCGAGGCCGCTGCCGAGGAGCTCGAGGAGGACGAGGGCGAGGACGAGGAGCAGGGCGAGACCGAGACCCCCTCGGCCGCCGGCACCAGCAGCAGCCGTCGCCGTCGTCGCCGTCGCCGTCGCAGCGGTGACACCACTGACCTGGTGGCCGAGGACGAGCCGGAGCGCACGGTCGTCAAGGTCCGCGAGCCGCGCGCCCCGCGCAAGAGCGAGGAGCCGTCCGACGAGGTGCAGTCCATCAAGGGCTCGACCCGTCTGGAGGCGAAGAAGCAGCGCCGTCGCGAAGGCCGCGAGCAGGGCCGCCGCCGGGTGCCGATCATCACCGAGGCGGAGTTCCTGGCGCGCCGCGAGGCCGTCGAGCGCGTGATGGTCGTCCGCCAGCACGGCGAGCGCACCCAGATCGGCGTCCTCGAGGACAACGTGCTCGTCGAGCACTACGTCAACAAGGAGCAGGCCACCTCGTACGTCGGCAATGTCTACCTGGGCAAGGTGCAGAACGTTCTGCCGTCCATGGAGGCCGCCTTCGTCGACATCGGCAAGGGCCGCAACGCCGTCCTGTACGCCGGTGAGGTCAACTTCGAGTCGCTGGGCATGGCCAACGGCCCGCGCCGTATCGAGTCCGCCCTCAAGTCCGGCCAGTCGGTCCTCGTCCAGGTGACCAAGGACCCGATCGGCCACAAGGGCGCCCGTCTGACGAGCCAGGTCTCGCTGCCCGGCCGCTACCTGGTCTACGTGCCCGAGGGCTCGATGACGGGTATCAGCCGCAAGCTGCCCGACACCGAGCGCGCCCGGCTGAAGACCATCCTCAAGAAGATCGTCCCCGAGGACGCGGGCGTCATCGTGCGCACCGCCGCAGAGGGTGCGAGCGAGGACGAGCTGCGCCGTGATGTCGAGCGGCTGCAGGGGCAGTGGGAGGAGATCCAGAAGAAGGCGAAGGCGTCTTCGACGAGTTCGCCGAGCCTGCTCTACGGCGAGCCGGACATGACCGTCCGGGTCGTCCGCGACATCTTCAACGAGGACTTCTCCCAGGTCGTCGTCAGCGGTGACGAGGCGTGGGAGACCATCCACGGCTATGTCTCGCATGTCGCGCCGGATCTGGCGGACCGCCTGCAGCGGTGGACCAGCGAGGTCGACGTCTTCGCGGCCAACCGGATCGACGAGCAGCTGATGAAGGCGCTGGACCGCAAGGTGTGGCTGCCGAGCGGCGGTTCGCTGGTGATCGACAAGACCGAGGCCATGGTCGTGATCGACGTCAACACCGGCAAGTTCACCGGTCAGGGCGGCAACCTCGAGGAGACCGTCACCAGGAACAACCTGGAGGCGGCAGAGGAGATCGTGCGCCAGCTGCGGCTGCGCGACCTGGGCGGCATCGTCGTCGTCGACTTCATCGACATGGTGCTGGAGTCCAACCGGGACCTGGTCATGCGCCGACTGCTGGAGTGCCTGGGCCGGGACCGTACGAAGCACCAGGTGGCCGAGGTGACCTCGCTGGGTCTGGTCCAGATGACCCGTAAGCGGGTCGGCCAGGGACTGCTGGAGTCGTTCTCGGAGACCTGTGTCCACTGCAACGGCCGCGGTGTGATCGTGCACATGGAGCAGCCGAGCGTCGCCGGTGGCGGGGGCGGCGGCAAGCGCTCCAAGAAGCGCGGCCGCGGTGCCGGTGCGGAGCACGTCCACGAGCACGAGCTTGTCGAGGTGACGGGCGAGACGGAGGCCGAGGTCGCTGCCGAGGCCGCCGCTCCGGCGGCGCTCCCGGAGCCGGAGTTCGTGCCGGACGAAGAGCTGTACAGCAGTGCCGCGGAGGCGGAGGCGGCAGCGGTGCGTGGCCGTGGCCGCCGCCGGGCGACCCGTAAGGTGTCCGCCCCGGCAGGTGCGCCGAGGGTCACCGAGCCCGTGGCCGAGCCGCAGCCCGAGCCGCAGCCGGTGGCCGAGGCCCCGGCTCCCGTCGAGCCGGTGCCCGCGCAGGAGGCGGCCCCCACGGGCCGTGTCCGTCGCCGGGCAACCCGCAGGGCGTCGGCTCCGGCCGGTTCCCCGGTGTCGTCCGAGCCGGCGGTCGTGGAGACCACGGTCAAGGCCCCCGAGCCCGAGGCACAGCCCGAGCCCGAGGTGGTGGAGGCGGCTTCCGCCCCCGTCGCCGATCAGGCTCCGGCAGCGGCTCCGCCGCGTGCGCGCCGCCGGGTGACCCGCAAGGTCACCGCTCCCGCGGGTGCGCCCTCGGGTGCGCAGGAGGCCGAGGTCGTCGTGGTGGCCGCGCAGGCGGACACGAAGGCGGAGGAGGGCGCGGCCCCGGAGCCCGAGGCCGACGAGGCCGAGGTGGGCGCGCCGGCCAAGAAGGCGGCCCGTAAGACCGCCAAGAAGGCAACGGCGAAGAAGGCCGTTGCCAAGAAGACCGCTGCGAAGAAGACGACGGCGAAGAAGACGACGGCGAAGAAGGTCGCGAAGAAGACCTCGGCCGCCGAGCAGGCGTCGCTTCCGGGAGTCTCCGCGGACGCCTCGTAGACGTCACGCGGCCCGCATGGAGTCCTGTGGGGCTCCTCCCGTGAGGGAGGAGCCCCACAGGGCGTTCAAGGGGGCTCTGAGCGCCCGCGGCCGCCGGAACGCGCCCCGGGGTCGTCTGTCCCGCCGGCCCCGGCCTGGGCTCCGTACACGGCCGGGACCCGGCCGGCCGGGGCGCGCTTGCCGAGGACCTGGTACCCGGTTTGACCCGCCGGACGGCTGTCCGTAACCTTGACCCTCGGCGTGTTTCCTTATACGCCCATCCCTGAGCACCTCCCTCCCGGTCCGCCGGGAGAGGCCGCTCGTCCATTCGGATCATCCCGGGCCCCGGCCCGTGTGAGCGGCTGGCATCAGGGGTTTCGTTCCGAGCGAGAGTGAGATCCGCGTGTACGCCATCGTGCGCAGCGGTGGTCGCCAGCACAAGGTTGCTGTCGGCGACATCGTTGAGGTTGACAAGATTTCCACTGCCAAGGTTGGCGACACGGTCGAGCTCTCGACCCTGCTCGTTGTCGACGGCGAGGCCGTGACCAGCGACCCGTGGGTGCTGGCCGGTATCAAGGTCACGGCCGAGGTCGTGGACCACCACAAGGGCGCGAAGATCGACATCCTGCGCTACAAGAACAAGACCGGCTACCGCCGCCGCCAGGGTCACCGTCAGCAGTACACGGCGATCAAGGTCACCGGCATCCCCGCGGCTGCGAAGTAAGGGACTGAGGAGAGATGGCACACAAGAAGGGCGCATCGTCCACTCGGAACGGTCGCGACTCCAACGCTCAGCGGCTCGGCGTGAAGCGCTTCGGCGGTCAGGTCGTCAACGCCGGTGAGATCCTGGTCCGCCAGCGTGGCACCCACTTCCACCCGGGCGCGGGCGTCGGTCGCGGTGGCGACGACACCCTGTTCGCGCTGCTGCCCGGTGCGGTGCAGTTCGGCACCCACCGCGGCCGCAACGTCGTGAACATCGTTCCGGTCGCCTGATCCAGGCACCAGTAGAACGAATCTTCGTGGAGGGCGGACCTCACTTCCCGTACGGGAAGCGGGTCCGCCTTTCGCGTGTTGGACAGTAGACATTCTGTACGTATTACTCACTGGAGGCACTTCCATGACCACCTTCGTGGACCGCGTCGAGCTGCATGTCGCCGCGGGTAACGGAGGCCACGGCTGCGCCTCCGTTCACCGGGAGAAGTTCAAGCCGCTCGGCGGCCCCGACGGCGGCAACGGCGGCCGTGGCGGTGACGTCATCCTGGTCGTCGACCAGTCGGTGACCACCCTGCTCGACTATCACCACAGCCCGCACCGCAAGGCCACCAACGGCAAGCCCGGCGAGGGCGGCAACCGCTCCGGCAAGGACGGCCAGGACCTGGTCCTGCCGGTCCCCGACGGCACGGTCGTCCTCGACACGCAGGGCAACGTGCTCGCCGACCTGGTCGGCCAGGGCACCACGTACATCGCGGCCGAGGGCGGCCGTGGCGGCCTCGGCAACGCCGCGCTGGCCTCCGCCCGCCGCAAGGCCCCCGGCTTCGCGCTGCTCGGCGTGCCCGGCCGCTCCGGCGATATCGTCCTGGAGCTGAAGACCGTCGCCGATGTGGCGCTGGTGGGCTACCCGAGCGCCGGCAAGTCCTCGCTCATCTCGGTCCTCAGCGCTGCCAAGCCGAAGATCGCGGACTATCCCTTCACCACGCTGGTCCCGAACCTGGGCGTGGTGACGGCGGGCTCGACCGTCTACACCATCGCGGACGTACCGGGCCTGATCCCTGGCGCCAGCCAGGGACGTGGCCTGGGACTTGAATTCCTGCGCCATGTGGAGCGCTGCTCGGTCCTGGTGCACGTGCTGGACACCGCGACGCTGGAGTCCGACCGTGACCCGGCCTCCGACCTCGATGTCATCGAGGAGGAACTGCGGCAGTACGGCGGCCTCGACGACCGCCCGCGCATCGTCGTGCTCAACAAGGTCGACATCCCGGACGGCCAGGATCTCGCCGAGATGATCCGCCCGGACCTGGAGGCGCGCGGCTACCGCGTCTTCGAGGTGTCCGCCGTGGCGCACCAGGGCCTGAAAGAGCTCTCCTACGCACTGGCCGAGATCGTCGCCGAGGCGCGCGCGGCCAAGCCGGTGGAGGAGGCGACCCGTATCGTCATCCGCCCGAAGGCCGTGGACGACGCGGGCTTCACGGTCACGCGGGAGGAGGACGGCCTGTTCCGGGTGCGCGGCGAGAAGCCGGAGCGCTGGGTGCGCCAGACCGACTTCAACAACGACGAGGCCGTCGGCTATCTGGCGGACCGCCTCAACCGTCTGGGTGTCGAGGAGAAGCTGATGAAGGCCGGTGCCCGGGCGGGCGACGGCGTGGCGATCGGGCCCGAGGACGACGCGGTCGTCTTCGACTGGGAGCCGACGGTGATGGCGGGCGCGGAGATGCTCGGCCGCCGCGGCGAGGACCACCGCTTCGAGGCGCCGCGTCCGGCGGCACAGCGGCGTCGTGACCGTGATGCGGAGCGGGACGACGCGCAGCGGGAGTACGAAGGCTTCGAGCCGTTCTAGGTGGCTGCGCCGGGTCCTCGGGACCCGGCGCAGCCACCCGAAGCCGCCGGTGAACCGGCACGTTCGACCGGAACGTCGCGATGCGCGGCGTTCCGGTCGTTTGTGGTGCTCGTTTCTCCCGGTGTTGTGCAACGCACACACTCCGGTCACCTCTCGATACAACCCTCCACGCCCCGTACCCGTCTCTCTGGGTGAAGGTGGGGGGACCGGTCGCGCGGTCACGGGAGGGACGTCTCGTGACAAAGCGGACAACTTCACACATGCCGTAAAATTCCGGCTTGGGGTGCTCTCGCCAGGACACATGTCACGGAGCCTGACGAGCCGCGACGGGACAGCCCGTTCGTCCCCGAGCCGAATTGAACGGAGAACCGATGAAGATCTCATTCCTCATCCACAGCATCTACGGCATAGGCGGCACCATCCGCACGACGCTGAACCTGGCTGAGGAACTGGCGAACCGCCACGAGGTCGAGATCGTTTCCGTCTTCCAGCACCGCGACACCTCGGCGTTCGCGATCGACCCCCGTATCACCGTCGTGCCCCTTGCCGACACCCGTCCCGGCAGCCCGGGCAACGACAAGCAGAACCCGCTCTTCTCCCAGCCGTCCAAGGCATTCCCGCGCGCCGAGGCCCGCTACAAGGAGTACAGCGAGCTCATCGACGAGCGGGTGCGCGCGTACTACGCCGACTCCGACGCGGACATCGTTATCGGGACCCGGCCCGGACTCGTCGCGTACGTCGCCCAGTTCGCCCCCGCCGGCGCCGTGCGTATCGGCCAGGAACACATGACGCACAACCACCACAAGGCGGCACTGCGCGAGGAGATGTACGAGCATCTCGACGCGATCGACGCCTTCGTGACGGTCTCCGAGGGTGACGCGGCGGTCTGGCGGGAGAGGATGCCGCTGCCCACCACCCGTGTGCTCTCCATCCCCAACAGCGTTCCCGAACCGCCGGTTGCTCCCTCGGACGGGACCGGCCGGACCATCGTCGCGGCCGGCCGGCTGGCGGCCGAGAAGCAGTACCACGTGCTCCTCGACGCCTTCGCCGAGGTCGCCCCCGCCCGCCCCGACTGGGTGCTGCGCATCTACGGGTCGGGTGACCAGCACGAGCGGCTCCGCAGACGGATCGAGGAGCTGGCGCTGTACAACAGGGTCCACCTCATGGGCGCCCACTCGCCCATCGAACCCGAATGGGCCAAGGGGGCCATCGCTGTCTCCACCTCCCGTCATGAGTCGTTCGGTATGACGCTGGTCGAGGCGATGCGCTGCGGCGTGCCCATGGTCAGCACCGACTGCGACTACGGACCGCGCGAGATCATCCAGGACGGCGTCGACGGACTGCTCGTCCCGGTCGGTGACGTCCGCGCCATCGCCCAGGGGCTGCTGCGGCTGATCGACGACGAAGCGCTGCGCCGCCGGATGGCCAAGGCCGCGCTGGAGAACGCGCGCCGCTTCGACCCCGGGGTGGTCACCAAGCAGTACGAGGCGCTGTTCGCCGAGCTGGCCGCGGTCGTCTCGCAGCGCGAGAGCGTCCCGGACGTCGAGCCGGTCGCGGACGTCGTGGTCGCCGGCGACGGCGCCGTCACCGTCACGCTGGAGGCCCCGCTCCCCACGGGTCTGGAGCAGGGGGCCCGGCTGCTGTGCACGCGCACCGGCGCCCACTCCGAGGTCCGTGCCTTCGACTTCAACGACGGTGGTTCGGCGACGATCCCGGCCGGTGAGATCTTCGACGAGGGCCACTGGAACGTCTTCGTCGAGATGACCGCGACCCGGACGCGCGGCCGCGTCACCGCCCGTTTCATCGACCAGCGTGGCGCCATGCACGCGGGACAACGGCTCGCCCCGGGCGAGGCCGTCCGCAACCTCGTGCCGTACGAGAACAAGGCCAAGGGCAATGCTCTGATGCTCCGCGCCTGGTCCCGGCCCGTGCACGCGGAAGCCGACGACATCCGGGTCGACGGCACGCACATCACGCTCTCCGGGAGCCTGTTCGGCGCGGCGGCGGTGTCGGAGACCCCGACGCTGCTGCTGCGCCGTCGCGGCAAGCCCGCCGACGAGCTCTCGTTCCCCGGGGAGAAGCAGGGTGCGCACGGCTTCGGCTTCACGTTCACCCCCGTCGAGGCGGCCGCCGCACAGGTCACCCAGCACGATGTATGGGACCTCTTCGTCCGCTACGCGCCGAAGGCCCAGCCGGTCAGGATCGGCGGAGTGCTGGACGACATCGTGATGAAGAAGGACATCTACACCTATCCCCGGATCATTCTGCCCAAGCGGCGTACCGGTGGTCTGGTGCGTGCCGTGGCCAAGAAGGCGCTGCGCAGACAGCAGGCCCAGGTCCGGGCCCGGGTCTACTACACGGTCTCCAATGACCTCGCGCTCAATGTGGTGGACCTGTAGCGCCCCCTGTCCCGCTCATGGGTGGTTCATGCCACTCACCTGTGTGGCGTCCGTCACTCGGCTGGGGCGGGTGTGTACGGTCAAGTGCCCTGATCACCGGGTGAACAGGAGGTTTCCCCGGTGGAGGGGATGGGCGACACCCGCCTTGCGGGACGGTAACGGAGGGTGCAACCATCAGTTTTGTTCCCCAGCCCTCGCAAGGTAGGTCGTCTGTGTCTGTGCAGCACATAGCCAAACCCCGAACCACAGCAGTCGTGCTCGCCGGTGGCACCGGTCAGCGCGTGGGTCTGTCGATCCCCAAGCAGCTGCTGAAGATCGCCGGCAAGGCCGTCATCGAGCACACACTGTCGATCTTCCAGCAGGCGGACTCCATCGACGACGTCATCGTGCTGATGGCGCCGGGCTATGTCGCCGACGTCGAGAAGATCATCGCCAAGGCCGGGCTGACCAAGGTCACCAAGGTCATCGAAGGCGGCTCGACCCGCAACGAGACCACCGAGCGCGCCATCGCGGCCCTCGGTGAGGGCCTGGCCGAGGGCGAGGACCGCAACGTCCTGTTCCACGACGCCGTGCGCCCGCTGATCTCCGAGCGCGTGATCCAGGACTGTGTGGATGCCCTGGACCGCTACCAGGCCGTCGACGTCGCCATCCCGTCCGCGGACACGATCATCGTGACCCGCACCCACGGCGAGGACGGCGAGTTCATCACCGACGTGCCGGACCGCTCCCGGCTGCGCCGCGGCCAGACCCCGCAGGCCTTCAAGCTCTCCACGATCCGCAGGGCGTACGAGGTCGCGGCGGGCGACCCGAACTTCCAGGCCACCGACGACTGCTCGGTCGTGCTGAAGTACCTGCCGGACGTGCCGATCTACGTCGTCGCGGGTGACGAGTACAACATGAAGGTCACCCAGCCGGTCGACGTCTTCATCGCGGACAAGCTCTTCCAGCTCGCCTCCACCGCCGCTCCGCGCCAGGCCGACGAGGCCGCCTACCGTGAGCTGCTCGGGGGCAGGACCCTGGTCGTCTTCGGCGGCTCGTACGGCATCGGCGCGGACATCGCCACGCTGGCCGAGTCCTACGGCGCCACGGTCTACGCACTGGGCCGCTCCACCACCGGCACCCACGTGGAGAACCCGGAGCACGTCGACGACGCCCTGTCCAAGGCGTATGCCGAGACCGGCCGTATCGACTACGTGATCAACACCGCGGGCGTGCTGCGCATCGGCAAGCTGGCCGAGACGGACAACACGACCATCCAGGAAGCGCTGAACGTCAACTACCTGGCACCGGTCCAGATCGCGCGCGCCTCGCACAAGTACCTGGCGGAGACCAAGGGCCAGCTGCTGCTCTACACCTCCAGCAGCTACACCCGCGGCCGCGCCGAGTACAGCCTCTACTCCTCCACCAAGGCCGCCATGGTGAATCTCACCCAGGCCCTGTCGGACGAGTGGGCGAGTGACGGGATCCGCGTGAACTGCGTGAACCCCGAGCGCACCGCCACGCCGATGCGCACGAAGGCTTTCGGCACCGAGCCCGCGGGTTCGCTGCTGTCGTCCGAGGCCGTGGCCCGTACCTCGCTCGACGTGCTGCTGTCCGAGCTGACCGGCCATGTCATCGACGTACGGCAGCAGGACCCGACCCGCGGTGCGTCCGAGGCGTCGGGCTTCGAGCAGGCCCTCGCGTCCGTGCTGGACCGCCAGGAAGATGTGTAATACTTCTTCACATTCAAATTCGGGCCTCTGTAGTCGCCGTTATACAGCGCACTGCGGGGGCCCGAATCCGTGGAGGTCTTCCTTCACACCTCCTTCGCAAGGCAAACAGTCGGTCACTCCTGGAGCAGGTTCTTCGTGATTTCCAAAGCGATTCGCATGGCTCGTGTGGGCAGCGGATCCGAGCTGGCCGCCGCACTTCTTCTGGTGCTGGGATTTCCCTGCGTCATGCTCGCCGCGATAATCCCCAGCCTCTGGTTCTTTGCGGCAGCGGTTGCGGTGACATATCTGTCGGACCAGTTTCTGCACCGGCGCTCCAGCTATCTGATCAACCGTCTCGCCAAGGTGCGCGCCGGCCTGTCGATCCGCTTCCTGGTGCGCCAGCTGCTGGTCGTCCTGCTGATGGCCCGCATGGGCCTCGCGGACGACATGGTCTTCTATGTGACGGTCGCCTGTCTGCTCGGCTTCTACGGGCTCCAGGCGCCGCACGGCGCGATGGTCACCATGCTGAGGCTGCGTCGCAGGATGCCGGTCGTCACCCGCAACATCGACCTGAATCACCTGCGCATCCCGGACGCGCCGCCGAAGCGGCTGCTGGACCGTTCCGCGGAGAAGATGCTGCACCTGGACGTCTTCGCGGTCGTGGGCGTGATCGTTGCGATCGCGACCGGCATGAACGTCTTCGCCTATATCGGGCTGTCGATCACTCTGGTGCTCGCCATCGGCTATCTGGCCGCGCTGCTGCCCTATCTGCGCACCAGCCGGCTCGTGCCGCCCGCGGACAAGGTGCTCGAGGGCATCGACCGCTGGCTCGGTGAGTACAAGCCGACCGTGATGCTGTACTTCTCCGGCTCCAAGGACTCGGCGTACCAGGTCAACATGTGGCTCCAGACGATGGCGCAGGTCGAGGGGCGGCCGGTCATCTTCCTGCGCGAGCGCAACATCGTGCCGCAGCTCGCCTCCACCTCCGTGCCCGTGGTGTGTGTGCCCGGGGGCGTGCATCTGATGAACATGGACCTGTCGTCCGTGCGCGTCGCTCTGTACGCGGCCAACGTCGGCAAGAACATCCACCTGCTGCGCGTACCGACCATGAAGCATGTCTTCATCGGTCACGGGGACAGCGACAAGCTCGCCAGCGTCAACCCGTTCAGCAAGGCCTACGACGAGGTGTGGACCGCCGGCCGGGCCGGCCGCGACCGGTACGCCCTCGCCGACGTCGGCGTGCGCAGCGAGGACATCGTCGAGGTGGGCCGGCCCCAGCTCGCCCCGATCAAGACGTGGACCGGCTCGCCCAAGCACCCCATCCCGACCGTGCTCTACGCCCCCACCTGGGAGGGCTGGGACGACAACCCCGGCAACACCTCCCTGCTGCTGGCCGGCGAGAACATCGTCACGCGGCTGCTGGCCGCCGAGCCGCCGGTCCGTGTGATCTACAAGCCGCACCCGTTCACCGGCACCCGCAGCGCCCGGGCGAAGGCCGTGCACGAGCGCATCACCGCGCTGGTCGAGCGGGCCGCGGCGGCGCGCGCCACCGACCCCCGGTGGGGGAAGGAGGCCGCATCGCACGCCCAGGAGCAGGCCTCGGCCCGCGCCGAGCTGCATCGGATCCAGGCCGGCCTCGCCCAGCTGTCGGGCACGTCCCGGATCGGCAGGGACGAGGCCGAGGAGGCACGCGACTCGCTGGCCGACCCGGCACGCGAGGCGGAGACCGCCAAGCTGAAGGACGAGTGGAACGCCGCGTACTGGCGCTCCTTCGGCTGGTGGGAGCACAAGGTCATCACCGGGCCCGAGCCGCGTCTGTACGACTGCTTCAACGAGTCGGACGGCATGGTCTCGGACATCTCCAGCGTCGTGTCGGACTTCATCGCGAGCGGCAAGCCGTACGCGGTCACCGACTCCGCGGAGCTGGGCGAGGCGGAGTTCAAGCGCCAGAACACCGCGGTCCGGGCCGCCGTGGTCCTCTCCAACAGCGCGGCCGAGCTCGACGAGCTGCTCGCCGCCGTCGCCGACCGGACCGCCGACACGCTGTCGGAGGCACGGCACGAACTCAAGGAGTACCTGCTCGGACCGGACGAGCCGACCTCCATGGAGCAGTTCAACGCGGCGGTGCGAGCGCTGGCCACCAAGGCCGAGGCGCGCAACGTGGGCGTGGCGCAACGGCTGGCCGAGTCGGAAGCGGAGCCGGCTCCGGGGCTCGACGACACGCCCGTGGGCGGCTGACACCACCGCACCCGCACCCGGCATCACAACGGCCCGGCGGCGTCCCTGAAGGGGCGCCGCCGGGCCGTTTGCGGTCTCATATGGGTATGTGCCCCGATTGCCCGGAGAGTGGTGCAGGGCAACCTTTGTTCATGCAGGGTTGTCCCGTATGGCGATGAATGACAACTCTGTGCCTGACGTCACGGTTGTCGTCGGCGCCTACGAAGCCATGCCCTATCTGGTCCGCTGCCTGGAGTCCGTGGAATCCCAGACCCTCGGCGCCGACCGCATCGAGATCGTCGCGGTCGACGACGGGTCGAGCGACGGCACCGGTGAGTACCTGGAGCAGTTCGCGGCCAGGTCCGCGGTCCCCACCACCGTCATCCGTCAGCCCAACTCCGGCGGCCCCAGCGGCCCGCGCAATGTGGGTCTGCGCCGTGCCCGTGGCCGCTATGTCTTCTTCCTCGACGCCGACGACTACTTCGGCGACGAGGCCCTGGAGCGCATGGTCTCCATGGCCGACCGCGCCGGAACGGATGTGGTGCTCGGCAGGATGGCCGGGGTCGGCCGCGCCGTGCCCCGGTCCATGTTCACCCGCACCCTCGAACACGCCGATGTGCACACCTCCCGGATCATCTACGCGCTGAGTGCGCAGAAGCTGTTCCGGCGCGCACTGCTGACGCGGCTCGGTCTGTCGTTCGACGAGACACTTGCGACCGGCGAGGACGCGCTGTTCACCATGGAGGCGTATCTCCGCGGCAACGGTGTGTCCGTCGTCGCCGACTACGACTGCTACTACCTGGTCGGCCGCGAGGACGGCAAACACGCGACCGCAAAGGGCGGTTACGCCGCACGCTTCGAGGCGATCCACGCCCTGATGCGGCTGATCGCCGCACTCGAGCCACCGGGGCGGAAGCGCGATCTGCTGATGGTCAGGCCCTTCACCGTGGGTCTTCTGCAGCAGTTCGGGCCCCGACTGCTGGGCAGGCCCGAGCACGAGCAGCGGCACAGGCTGGAGCTGGCCGGTCCGATGACAAAGGCGTACTGGACCAAGGGCGTTGCCGACCACATCAAGGTCGGCGAGCGGCTCGTGCTGATCTGCGTCGCCCTGGGCCGACTCGATCTGCTGAAGGATCTGCTGGAGTTCGACCGGGCCGGGTCGGCACCGGAAGTGGTCCGCCGCGGCCCCGCCGGCCATCTGCATCTGCGCTATCCGCACTTCGGGGACGCGGGGGCGGGCATCCCCGAGTCGGCGTACGCGGTCACGGTGCCGGACTGGTCCGGCAGCCGCCGTGTCCTGCCTCCCGGGCCACGCCCGTCACGCGTGCGCAGGGCGGTGCGCGGGATCCGGCGCCGTGTACGGCGTCTGAGATCCCGGATCTAGCATCGGTGGTCCGGACCGTGCGTCCGGACGCGGCAACGGTGGGTAAAGTCGAAGCGGCTGAGCGGTATCCGCTCGGAAAACCTCACTCGACTCGAGGACGGGCATCGTGAAGGCACTCGTACTCTCCGGAGGAGCGGGCACCCGCCTGCGTCCCATCACGCACACCTCGGCCAAGCAGCTGGTCCCCGTGGCGAACAAGCCGGTGCTCTTCTACGGACTGGAAGCGATTGCGGAAGCCGGGATCACCGAAGTCGGCGTCATCGTGGGTGACACGGCGGAGGAGATCGAGGAGGCGGTGGGCGACGGTTCCCGGTTCGGGGTGAAGGTCACCTACATTCCGCAGGAGAAACCGCTCGGACTCGCCCATGCCGTCGTCATCGCAAGAGAATTCCTGGGCGAGGACGACTTCGTGATGTATCTCGGCGACAACTTCATCGTCGGCGGCATCACCGGACTCGTCGACGAATTCCGCACCGAACGCCCCGATGCGCAGATCCTGCTCACCAAGGTCCCCAACCCGACTTCTTTCGGTGTGGCGGAGCTCGACGACAACGGCCGGGTCGTGGGCCTCGAGGAGAAGCCGAAAGAGCCCAAGAGCGATCTCGCCCTCGTCGGCGTCTATCTCTTCACTCCGGCCGTCCACGAGGCCGTCCGTGCCATCAAGCCGTCCTGGCGCGGCGAGTTGGAGATCACGCACGCACTCCAGTGGCTGATCGACCAGCAGCGCGACGTCCGCTCCACCACGATCTCCGGCTACTGGAAGGACACCGGCAACGTCACCGACATGCTGGAGGTCAACCGCTCGGTGCTGGAGACCCTCGAGCCCCTCAACGAGGGCACGGTCGACGAGCACAGCGAGATCATCGGCCGCGTGCGGGTCGAGGCGGGCGCGCGGATCAGCCGCAGCCGCATCATCGGCCCCGCGATCATCGGTGCCGGTTCCGTGATCAGCGACGCCTACGTCGGCCCGTTCACCTCGGTCTCCGAGGGATGCCGTATCGAGGACAGCGAGATCGAGTACTCCATCGTGCTGCGGGGCTCGTCCATCACCGGTGTGCGCCGTGTGGAGGCGTCGCTGATCGGCCGCGACGTCGAGGTCACCCCCGCCCCCCGTAACCCGTCCGCCCACCGACTTGTGCTCGGCGACCACAGCAAGGTGCAGATCTCCTCATGACAACCAAGATCCTGGTGACCGGTGGCGCCGGCTTCATCGGCTCCCACTACGTCCGTACGGTGCTCGGCCCCGGCGGAGCGGGCGATGTGGCCGTCACCGTGCTGGACAAGCTCACCTATGCGGGGAACGAGGCCAACCTCGACGAGGTCCGCGAACACGCCGGATTCGCCTTCGTCAAGGGCGACATCTGCGACCCCGAGCTCGTCGGCCGGCTCATGTCAGAGCACGACCAGGTCGTGCACTTCGCCGCCGAATCGCATGTGGACCGGTCCATCGACGGCGGTGCCGAGTTCGTGCGGACGAACGTGGTGGGCACCCACACCCTGATCGACGCGGCCCACCAGGCCGGCATCAAGACCTTTGTGCACATCTCCACCGACGAGGTCTACGGCTCCATCGACCACGGGTCCTGGCCCGAGACGCACCCGCTGCAGCCCAACTCCCCGTATTCCGCCGCCAAGGCCTCGAGCGACCTGATCGCGCTGTCCTACCACCGCACCCACGGTCTGGACGTGCGGGTGACCCGGTGCTCCAACAACTACGGGCACCACCACTTCCCCGAGAAGGTCATCCCGCTGTTCATCACCAACCTCCTGGACGGCAGGAAGGTCCCCCTGTACGGCGACGGCGGCAACGTCCGCGACTGGCTGCACATCGACGACCACGTCCAGGGCATCGAGCTGGTACGCACCAAGGGGCGCGCGGGGGAGGTCTACAACATCGGCGGCGGCACCGAGCTGTCCAACAAGGAACTCACCGCGTTGCTGCTCGAGGCGTGCGGGGCGGACTGGGACACCAGCGTCGAGTACGTCACCGACCGCAAGGGCCACGACCGGCGCTACTCGGTCGACTGCACCAAGATCCGTGAGCAGCTCGGCTACGCGCCGCGCAAGGACTTCGCGGCCGGCCTCGCCGAGACCGTGCAGTGGTACCGCGACAACCGCGCCTGGTGGGAGCCGCTGAAGGAGCGTGCCGCGCTGTGAACAGCTGGCTCGTCACCGGGGCCCGCGGCATGCTGGCCCAGGACGTCCTCGGCAGGCTGGCGGCCGACGGCACCGCGGCCGTCGCCACCACCCGGGCGGACCTCGACATCACCGACCCGGACGCGGTACGCGCGGCCCTCGCCGAACACCGGCCGGCCGTGATCGTCAACTGTGCCGGCTGGACGGACGTCGACGGGGCCGAGGAACAGGAGGAGGACGCGCTCGCCGTCAACGGTACGGGCCCGCGGGTCCTGGCCGAGGCGTGCAAGGAGAGCGGTTCCGTACTGCTCCATGTCTCCACCGACTACGTCTTCGCGGGCGACGGTGCCCAGCCGTACACCGAGGACGCGCCCACCGGGCCGCGCAGCGCGTACGGGCGCACCAAGCTGGCCGGGGAGCGAGCGGTGCTGGACATCCTCCCCGGGGCCGGCCATGTGGTCCGTACCGCCTGGCTGTACGGCGCGGGCGGCCCGAACTTCGTGCGCACCATGATCAGGCTCGAGGCGGTCAAGGACACCCTGGACGTCGTCGACGATCAGCGCGGCCAGCCCACGTGGACCGTGGATCTGGCCGACCGGCTGGTGCGACTGGGTCAGGGCGCGCTGGCCGGCACGGTGAAGGGAGGGGTCCGCCACGGCACCAGCGGCGGCGCGACCACCTGGTTCGGCTTCACCCGGGAGATCTTCCGGCTGCTGGGCGCGGACCCGGAGCGGGTGCGTCCGACGACCAGCGAGGCCTTCGTGCGGCCCGCGCCCCGGCCGTCGTACAGCGTGCTCGGACACGAGGCGTGGCGGGGGACCGGAATCGAACCGATCCGCGACTGGCGTGCGGCGCTCGCAGAAGCGTTCCCCACGCTGCTGGAAGCGGAGCGCGACATGGGTGCTACTGGCCGGTAGATGTTTACGTGCAGGCGGCGTACACGCTAACTTCGCTGGGAATCAATCAATTTGATTCCCAGTGAAGGGCTCCATCGGTGGACCGCCACGGTTTCCTGCGTCAACTGCACCGCACCTACAAGCCCCGGAACTATCTCGAGATCGGGGTCAACGACGGGCGCAGCCTGGCGCTTTCCAGGGTTCCCTCCGTCGCGATCGACCCGGCGTTCCGGGTCGTGACGAGCATCAGCTGCGATGTCCATCTGGTCAGAGCCACCAGTGACGACTTCTTCGCCCGCAAGGACCCGCTGGTCCACCTGCGCAATGGCCGCAATCCGTTCCGTGCGCTGGCCCGCAAGGACCCGATGAACATCCTGGGCGGCGAGCCGAGGCTGGAGCTGTCGTTCATCGACGGAATGCACCTGTTCGAGTACGCGCTGCGCGACTTCATGAATGTCGAGCGGCATTCGCGCTGGTCGAGCGTGATCGTGCTCGACGACATGCTGCCGCG
This sequence comes from Streptomyces sp. NPDC002889, assembly GCF_042888425.1. NCBI lineage: Bacteria > Bacillati > Actinomycetota > Actinomycetes > Kitasatosporales > Streptomycetaceae > Streptomyces > Streptomyces sp. NPDC002889. Next base: position 105,209 of record NZ_JBIAPT010000012.1, on the reverse strand, counting down.
GAGCGTGGACGAGGCCGCCCGTGACCGGCACACCAAGTTCTGGGCCGGCGACGTGTACAAGGTCGTCCAGGTACTGCGGAAGTACCGGCCGGATCTGGTGGTCGTCGAGGTGGACACGGCGCCGACCGGAGTGGTGGCCGTCTTCGGTGCCGACCCCGAGAACACCGTGCTCAAGGACTCCTACGACAAGATCATCGAGGAGTACGTCGTACCGGACCCGCAGGACGTTCCCGACGAGGTGCTGGTGCGCAAGAACGCGGTCCGGCCCGAGGCGCTGCTCGGCGCGGACTTCTGGCCGGGGCTGATCCGGGCGCGCACGCTGCGCCGCCCGCGTTCCGCGTTCGCGCCCGTGCGCGCGGGCATCAGGAAGATCACGGGCTAGCGTCCGGAGCAGCAGCGCTCGAGGCCGGCGAGCCGAGTCGCACCGGCGGGCGCGGAAGCCCCCGAGGGTCCTCGTCGACCTCGGGGGCTCTTCGGTGAGGGGCCCCGCGGCGGGCCGTCCTTCGGTGAGCGGGCCCCGCGGCGGGGAGCCGGACCCTGTCAGCCGCGTGCGCGCAGCTGCGCGTAGTACGCCGCGCATTCCTCGTACCGCGGCAGCAGGCCCTGCTCCTCGGCCTCGGCCAGCGTGGGCGCCGCGGCGTCCTTGTCCGACAGCAGCGGGGGGATGCCCTCGGGCCACTCGATGCCGAGGGCGGGGTCGAGCGGGTTGATGCCGTGCTCGCGCCCGGGGGCGTACCCCTCGGAGCACAGGTAGACCACCGTCGCGTCGTCGGTCAGGGCCATGAAGGCGTGCCCGAGCCCCTCGGCGAGGTAGACGCAGTGGTGGTCGACGTCGTCCAGGCGCACGGCCTCCCACTGCCGGAACGTCGGGGAACCGGTCCGGATGTCCACGATGACGTCGAGCACGGCACCGCGCACGCACTTGACGTACTTGGCCTGGCTCGGCGGCACATCGGCGAAGTGGATGCCGCGCAACGTGCCCCGGCTGGAGACCGAGCAGTTGGCCTGCTCGAGCCGCAGCCGGTGCCCGGCCGCCTCGGCGAAGTCGGGCGCCTTGAACCACTCGTGGAAGCTGCCCCGGCTGTCAGTGAAGATCTTGGGTTCGTGCACCCAGGCTCCGGCGATGGAGAGCTGCCGCATCTGTTCACGTCCTCGCTTTCGAATTCACGTCCCGCATTGCACCGACAGGTCAGCCGAGCAGTCGCGCCGCCATTCGGCGGACCCGCTTGCGGGCGGCCGGGGGCAGACGGCGCACGAGGGGACCCACAACGGCCCGCACGGCACCGCGCACTGCCGCCCGTCGGCGCTGCACGGACAGTGTCCTCAGCAGATGGGCGTCGGGCGCGGGGAGGGTGTCGTCCAGCTGGAGCCGTCCGGCGCTGTCCACGTTCACCCGGGACAGCGGCAGGTCGGGGCCCTTGGCGCCGTCCAGCCGCACGGAGAGCTGCCAGGTGCCTGCCGGGGCGTCCGTGACCTGGGCCGGCACGGTCAGATGGGCCCGGCCGTGGACGGGACGCAGCGCGGTCGGGAAGGAGTGCACGACGGACACGTCGGAAGCCGGTGTGCCTGGGGGGCCGGCCGCGGCGGACGGGGAGGCATCCGGGGTACCGGACCGGTCAGGAAGCTCGCTCAGCACCAGCTCGGCCTCGCCGGGACCCGTGGAGCCCGTGGTGAGGACATCCAGCCGCAGCCGCACCTGACGGCCCGGCATCCGCAGCACCGGACGCCCCTCGAGGCGAGGAACGACCTTCTTGGCGCGCGCCGCGACATCGAGGGTGAGATTGCTGTGCGGATCGGTGAAGTACGGGATCACCGGGCGGGCCGGAGTGGACAGCAGTGCGGGCAGGCACTGGCCGTCGACGTGGGGCGCGCGGTCGGCGCCGAGGCGGGCCTTGCGTACGAGCCCCAGGCCGCGCACGGTCACCCATGCGTCCCAGAAGCCGCGCGTCAGGCTCTCGCGCCGGGCGCGGCCGCCCTCGGAGGCGAGTAGTCCGGTGCCGCGCAGCACGACCTCGCAGGTGCCGTCGCCCAGGTCCTCGACGTGCGCCTCGACCGTGACCGGACAGAGCCACTCGACCGCTGTCTCACGGTTGCGCAGTGCGAGCTCGGCGTTGAACCCGCCGATGTCGTCCGTGATGTCCAGGAGCTCGCCGTCGGGCAGCAGGTCCGCGGTGATGTCGGGGTGCAGATGGACCCGGCCGTCACGGCGCAGCACGGTCAGGGGGCGGCGGTCGTCGCCGTACACGAACCGTCCGGCGATCTTGACCGCGATCCGCCCGTCCGGCTGCCAGGCGAAGTCCTCGAGCCGTACGGCGCCCTTGACCGAGGAGGCGAAACGGGCGAGCCGGACCATGCCCTCGGGGTCGTCGTTGCGCAGCAGGGTGGAGCGCAGGCGCAGCAGCGGGCCGAGCCCGTCGTGCACGGCACTGTCCATGAAGTCCATGGCCAGGGGCCGTACGGCGTCGGTCATCTCGCGGAGGTAGCCGGCGTCGTACCTCAGCACGGCCGGTTCGCTCAGCCGCCCCAGCATTTCCACGCGGTAGAAGCGGCGCAGCACGCGGTCCCGCAGAGCGCCGGGTTCGGTGTTGGCCACGACGACGTCGAGGACCTCGCGGAGGTTGCCGTAATAGCCGGCCGGTACGAGCTTGGCGGATCCGGCGTTCTTTCCGTCGTCGCGCTTCGAGTAGTGGTAGCAGGTGTACGACCCGAGGATCGAGACGACCTCGGCAGGGAAGTACGCCTTCATCATGTACAGCTGGTCCTCGAGGCGGCGCTTTCCCTCGGGGTAGGCGATGCCGTGCTCCCGCAGAAACGCGGTCCGGAACATCTTGTGCGGTGTGAGGCTGTCGTACAGCGGGGCGCTGCGCAGGGTGCACTTCTCGCGGTCCTGCCGGAAGACGCCCTGCGGCACGCCGCGGAAGTTGCTGGCCACCTTGCCGATGACGATGTCGGAGCCGTTGCGGTGGCCCATCTCGTACAGACGCCGCAGCGCGTCGGTGCCCAGGTGGTCGTCCTGGTCGAGGAACTGGACGTATTCGCCTTCGGCCTGGGCGACGCCGATGTTCCGCGGCTTTCCCGGCCAACCGGAATTCGGAATGTGAATCACACGGAAATTCGGGTGCTGAGCCGCGAGGCTGTCGAGCCTTTCCGGGGTGTCGTCGGTCGATCCGTCATTGACGAAAAGTACTTCGAATTCCTCTGCGGGAAGTGTCTGGCCGACCAGGGAGTCGATGCAGGGATCGATGTACCTACCGGGGTTGTAAACCGGAATGACGACACTCACTTTGACCGACACCACTGTGTCCCGTCTCTTGTGGGAAGCCTGGATTCGAAGGCGGGGGCCGGAGACAGGCCGACACGGGCCGCCACCCACTGCCACTCTATCGGTTGTCCGGAACCCGCTGTTCGCAATCAGGGGACGCGGGGTGTCCTCCGCGCATACCTGGCCTGCCGATCCGTCAGAGAGTGCAGGTGAAACGCCTTACGGGCCATTCACACGCATGAGAACCAGCCGAAACACCGGCTTCCCTATTTCTTTGTCCTGCGACCCGATTCTGGCTCAGGCCCGACGGTCGGTCCCTCGCGACCGGTCGTTGACATGCCGTCAACCGCACGCCGGCGGTCGCCCGCGGCCGGACACATCTGGAGCCTGCGCCTCGACCGGACCACGGCGCATCCCGGCCGCGACGTGCCCAGCGCGCGGCCGCTCCGGCGGCGGGGCAGGATGTCCCAGCGGGCGGAACGGGCGCGCACGCCGGGCGCGCACTGACATAGATTCGGCCTTGTGACAGTGGCAAGACAGCAGGTAACCCAGGCCCGCAGGATCGTCGTCAAGGTCGGCTCGTCCTCCCTGACCACCGCCGCCGGGGGGCTCGACGCCGACCGTGTGGACGCGCTCGTCGACGTACTCGCCAAGGTCCGGAGCGGGGGTGAGAAGGAGATAGTGCTGGTCTCGTCCGGCGCCATCGCCGCCGGCCTCGCGCCGCTCGGACTGGCCCGCCGCCCCAAGGACCTGGCCCGGCAGCAGGCCGCCGCCAGCGTCGGGCAGGGACTGCTCGTCGCCCGCTACACCGCCTCCTTCGCCCGCTACGGCGTACGCGTGGGCCAGGTGCTCCTCACCAGCGACGACACCAGCCGCCGCTCCCACTACCGCAACGCCTACCGGACTTTGGACCAGCTGTTTGCCATGGGCGCCGTTCCGGTCATCAACGAGAACGACACCGTGGCCACGGACGAGATCCGCTTCGGCGACAACGACCGCCTCGCCGCCCTCGTCGCCCATCTCGTACGGGCCGATCTTCTGGTCCTGCTCTCCGACGTCGACGGCCTCTACGACGGCGACCCGTCCCGGCCCGGCACGTCCCGTATCGAGGAGGTGCGCGGCCCCGGCGACATCGCCCACGTCCAGATCGGCAGCGCCGGCAAGGCGGGCGTCGGCACCGGGGGCATGGCCACCAAGGTCGAGGCGGCCCGGATCGCCGCCGCCGCCGGTGTTCCCGTCGTACTCACCTCCGCCGTCCGCGCCGCCGACGCACTCGCCGGACGCGCCACCGGGACGTACTTCCACCGCACCGGACGCCGCTCCGCCGACCGGCTGCTGTGGCTCGCCCACGCCTCCACCCCGCAGGGCTCGCTGACGCTGGACGACGGCGCGGTCGAGGCCGTGGTGCAGGGCAGGAAGTCGCTGCTGCCGGCCGGGATCGCCGCGGTCGAGGGCGAGTTCAGCGCGGGGGACCCGGTGGAGCTGCGCGACTCGGCTGGCCGGGCCGTGGCGCGCGGACTGGTCAACTTCGACGCCAAGGAGATCCCGCAGCTGCTCGGCCGCTCCACCCGCGAGCTGGCGCAGGAGCTGGGACCGGCGTACGAACGGGAGGTCGTACACCGGGACGATCTGGTGGTCCTCGTCCCCTGAGACAACCAGGAAACGGCGGAAAGTCCTGTCATCCGGGAGAGACCTTTACCAAAACCGCCCCACGTTCCGCCGCGGGCTGGTCAACTTTGTAGCGGGGGAATAGCGGGGGCAGGGCAACACAACGCAGCAACAGGAGGCCGCCGGTGAGACGAGCGCGCCCTGGGGACATGACCCGAGGGAGCGGGGGACTGCCCCGTAACCGCAGGGCCGTGGGCGAGGAACGAGCCCTGACGAGCGTCGCAGCGGGCGCCGCAGCGGAGACGGACACCCGTGCACCGGCTCCTGAGGGAGCGGCGACGGAGGTCGGCATGCAGGGCCGAGCGGAAGCCGCCCGCACCGACGAACAGCCGTTGTCCAGGCTGTGGCACATCACGCTCAGTGTCTCGGGCACGGAGGCCCCGTTGAAGGAGGTCCGCCGCGGACTCGAACAGCTCGCCCACGACCACCCCTTCCTGCTGACCAGCCGGTACGCCAACGACCACGCGGAGATCCGCTACTGGGAGGAGGCACGGGACCTGCACGACGCGGCCGCCGTGGCACTGCGGCTGTGGGGTGAGCACCGCTCCAGCGCCAAACTGCCGCCGTGGGAGATCGTCGGACTCGAGGTCATCGACCGCGAGACCTACCACCAGCGCATCGCGGAGGGCTACGGACCGCCGCCGGCCGCCCCGGTGGGGGTACACCCCTTCTGAGGCTTGTGTCTCGCAGTACGGGATACGTTCCGGGTGCCCGCGGGAGGCGCATTACCCTGCGGGTATGACGTCGCTCTCTTCGGTCACGCCTTACGACAACATGTCCCCGGTCACCCAGGCCGCCTACCGGGCCCGCGCCGCCGCCGCCGATCTCGCGCCACTTCCGCGCTCGGCCAAGGACGACGCCCTGCTGGCGATCGCGGACGCGCTCGAGGTCCGCACGAGCGAGATCGTCGCCGCCAACGCCGAGGACATCGCGCGTGCCCGCGAGGCCGGCACCAGCGAGTCGATCATCGACCGGCTCACGCTGACCCCGGAGCGGGTGCGGGCGATCGCCGCCGACGTCCGCGACGTGGCCGCGCTGCCCGACCCGGTCGGCGAGGTGGTACGCGGCTCGAGGCTGCCCAACGGCATCGATCTGCGCCAGGTCCGCGTCCCGCTCGGTGTCGTCGGCATCATCTACGAGGCCCGCCCGAACGTCACGGTGGACGCCGCGGCCCTGTGCCTCAAGTCCGGCAACGCCGTACTGCTGCGCGGCTCCTCCTCCGCCTACTCCTCCAACACCGCGCTCGTGCGAGTGCTGCGCGACGCCGTCGGAGGATCCGGACTGCCGGCCGACGCGGTGCAGCTCGTGCCCGGCGAGAGCCGGGAATCCGTACGGGAGCTGATGCGCGCCCGCGGCATGGTCGACGTCCTCATCCCGCGCGGCGGCGCCTCTCTGATCCGCACGGTCGTCGAGCAGTCCACCGTCCCGGTCATCGAGACCGGCACCGGCAACTGCCACGTCTACGTGGATGCGGAGACCGACATCGACATGGCCGTCGAGATCCTGATCAACTCCAAGGCGCAGCGGCCGAGCGTCTGCAACGCGGCCGAGACGCTCCTGGTCCACCGGGACATCGCCGCCGAGTTCCTGCCGCGCGCCCTGGACGCCCTCGCGGCGGCCGGGGTGACCGTGCACGGCGACGAGCGGGTCGTCGAGTACGCGGACGCCACCAAGGCCACGATCGTGCCGGCCACCGCCGACGACTGGGAGACGGAGTACCTCTCCTACGACATCGCGGCCGCAGTCGTCGAATCGCTGGACGCGGCCGTCGCCCACATCCGGCTGTGGTCCTCCGGTCACACGGAGGCGATCGTCACCACCTCGCAGGCGGCTGCGCGCCGATTCACCCAGTTGGTCGATTCCACGACAGTCGCTGTGAACGCGTCCACGCGTTTCACCGACGGCGGTCAGTTCGGATTCGGCGCGGAGATCGGCATCTCCACCCAGAAGCTGCACGCACGCGGCCCGATGGGGCTTCCCGAGCTGACCTCGACGAAGTACATCGTGACAGGGGACGGCCACATCCGGTGACCGTCAGCGGGGGCGGGGGCACCGTCACCCGGGCGGGGAGAGTTCGCACTCTCCCTGACCAAACCCACCGGCCAGGTCTACTCTGAAGGCGTGCCGGACGACGTGGGGGGCAGGCCGTTCCAGGACGGTTGGGAGCCCGACGACGACCGCGGGGGCGCTGACGAGGACTTCGCCGCCGTGGTGTTCGACGAGGACTTCGTCCGGGCCGCCACGATCCATGAGCCGACCGCGGTGGAGCGACTGCTCGCCGCGGCAGAGGCGCGTGCCGAGGCCGAGGCCGCACGCGGCCGTTCCCGCGGCTCGGCGCCCGAGGACGACCTCTACGACGAGGGATACGGCTCCGGGGGCTACGCCCTCGGCCGGGGCTACGAGGACGACGACGACCTCGACGACGACTGCTCCGGTCCGTACGGGAGGCACGGCGGTGCCCTGCGTCCCTACCGCGGCACCGCACGCTGGCACCGCCCGGTGGCCTGGGTGCTGGCCCTGTTGATGGGCATCGGCATGGTCGCCCTCGCGTTCACGGCCGTCTACCGCGGCGCCTCGGGCAATCGCCAGGACCAGGTCCCTGCGCCCGCCACGACAGGCGTCGACGCCACCCCGACCGGCGCCACCGCCAGCGGCCATGGTCCCGCCGCCTCCGACGCCCGTTCGAGGCCCCCGGTCCCCGCCGAACAGCGCAGCCCCTGATCCCTGCGTCGCCGGGGCGGCGACCGCTGCGCAGGGCGAGTCCTGACCACGGAGTAAGAATGCGTCGCAAATGCCTCGGCACCCGTCGCGTACCGGAACTTGTCACGCATCTCAGCGTTTACCGTGCCCCTGTCAGACCTACCCTGAAAGTATGGCTGGGCGCGGAGACCCGCCCGAGGGGACACCCGAGGGGCTCCCCGGCGGTGGTGAGGACGAGTACCGATCCGTCGTCTTCGACGAATCGTTCGTGCGGGCTGCCCGGGTGCAGGAATTCTCCGCGGTGGAGCGGATGGGCGAGCACGCGCCGGCCGTGCGCAGCCTGCCCGCCTGGAGCGGCAGACGTGCTTCCAGGCAGGCTCTGCTGCTTGTTCTGCTGGTGTTGGTCGCCTTCGGCACCGCGATCTATCTGGGCGTCCGCCACCCGTACCAGTCGACAGCCGTCAGGCAGGGCGAGCCGATGCGCATCACCGTGATCCCGCTGGCTCCGCGCGGCCCGGTCCCGGGCGGCACCCCCGAATCGCTCTACGCGCGCAGTCCCGCCGCCCAGTTCCGTGTCGGAGCCTCCGGGATCACCCTGCCCGCCGTGCGCCGCACCGCGCACTTCTCCGAGGGACAGGTGATGACCGCGCTGACCACCGTCAAGGACTTCCTCGTGGAGTCCTCGCTCGACCCCGATGTGCTCACGGGCGGCGCGGTGCGGCCTGTGCGGGTGCTGCTCCATCCCGACCAGCTGCCCCAGTTCGACCGGAGCATCGCCACCCCCGCCGCCGACGGGCGCCATGCGGCCACCGGCTGGCTGGTCCGCTTCGACCCGCAGAAGGTGGCACTGGCCGACCCGGAGGTGCGGGTACGCGGCACGCTGCGCGTCACCGAGACGGGAGGCGACACCCTGGAGGTGACCTCGGACCACACCTTCGTCTACGCGCTGAGCCCGGCCGACGCCGGCGGATCGCGGGCGGGCGGCACCGGCGGGCAGAGTGCGGACGAGGTGAGGGGACCGGAGGCGGACGAGGTGAGCGGTCCCCGGGCGGCCGATGCCTCGCTCTTCACCGTCCGCCGCGAGCTGCACTTCCGCTTCGACCGCGACGACCTTCAGCACCGTCGCCTCGAACTGCTGGCCAGCTATCTCCAGGCCGGACCGCAGGCATGCTCCTCCGATACGTCGGACGCCCTGCAGCCCCTGCTCGCCGGTGAGCGGGCCGGCTCGGACGGGCCGGCCGGCACCGATCCGTATGCGAGGGGACAAGCCACCGCCGCACTGTGCGGGGTGCTGTCCCCCGACGCTCAGCCCTCGCCCTGACCTCCTTCTCCGCTGCCCGCCGAACCGCTTCCCTTGCTCCCGTTTCCAGTGCTGCCGCTGTTGCCGGCGCCCGAACCCGAGCCGGCAGCGCCCGTGAACTTGTCGCGCAGCTTCCCGCCCAGGTCGCCCGCACCGCCGGCTATGTCACCGACCAGCTTTATGAGCGGGTCCTTGCTGGTGCGCACCGACTCCGCGTAGTGCGATGCGGACTCACGGAAGGAGTCGCTGACCGAGGTGTCCTTGTCCTGCGAGCGGCGCGGGTAGTGGCCGTCCATGATTCGCTGGTAGTCGCGGCTCTCCGCCCACTTCTTCAGCTCGGCCGCACGCACCGTGGTGAACGGGTGCGAGCGCGGAAGCATGTTGAGGATCTTCAGTACCGAGTCACGAAGGTCGCCCCCGGCCTCGTACTCCTCGGCCTGCTCGAGGAACGCGTCGACATTCATCTCGTGCAGATGATTGCCACCGGCGATCTTCATCAGACCGCGCATCGACGCCTGCAGGTCCTGGCCGACGAGCAGACCGGCGCGGTCCGCCGACAGCTCCGACTTGCGGAACCACTCGCGCAGCGCCGTGACGATCGCCATGATCGCCACATTGCCGAGCGGGATCCAGGCGACCTTCAGCGCCAGGCCGGTGAGGAAGAGCAGGATCGTGCGGTAGACGGAGTGGCCGGAGAGCGCATGGCCCACCTCGTGCCCGACGACCGCGCGCATCTCCTCCTCGTCGAGCAGCTCCACCAGCCCGGTGGTGACCACGATGATCGGCTCGTCCAGGCCGATGCACATCGCGTTGGGACGCGGGTCCTGCGTCACATACATCGCCGGGACCTTCTCCAGGTCCAGGATGTAGCAGGCGTCGCGCAGCATGCTGTGCAGATGCGCGAACTGGGCGTCGCCGACCCGCACCGAGTCGGACAGGAACAGCAGTCGCAGGCTGCGCTCCGGCAGCAGTCCGCTCAGTGTCTTGAACACGGTGTCGAACCCGCTGAGCCTGCGCAGCGCGACCAGCGCCGAGCGGTCCGCGGGATGCTCGTATGCCCGTGAGGAGATGCCTGGGAAGCGCGTGCGCTGCCTGCTCGGCACGTTCTCATGGGTGTCGCTCATGGTGCCCCCTGTTGTGCTGCCAGTCGTTCTCGTCCCCCTGACGGACTCAGCGTAGGTGCTGGGGCCGCGGCGCGGCGGGGGCTGTGGATAACCGCCGAACGACCGCCGAACGACCGTGGATCCACCCCGGAACGACCGCGGGCGCTGCGACGACGGCGCCGACGGGAATCCCAACGACTGAGTCGGCGTGAGCGTGCCCGGGCCGCCCGCATACGATGTGCGCGAAGTCTCTCCGCTCCGACTCCCGATCGATAGGTCCTGCTGAAGATGAGTCTCGCCAGCACCGCCGCCAACCTGGTCACTCTCGCCGAGGGCGCCGAGCACGGTGGCAATCACGAAAGCCTCAGCCCCTACCTCACCGGCGGCGGCGCCCTGTTCGTGCTGCTCCTGCTGCTCTGGATCACCACCCGCTTCAACCGCGACCGCTGAGTCCGGTAGCCCGTACCAGTAGGCTCTGCACGCATGGGAGAGCAGAACGTGGCTACGGGTTCCGCTTCCGCCAGGCGCCGACTCGGTGTGATGGGCGGGACGTTCGACCCGATCCACCATGGGCACCTGGTGGCCGCCAGCGAGGTGGCCGCCCTGTTCCACCTCGACGAGGTGGTGTTCGTACCGACCGGACAGCCGTGGCAGAAGACCCACAAGATCGTTTCCCCGGCCGAGGACCGCTATCTGATGACGGTCATCGCCACGGCGTCCAACCCGCAGTTCTCGGTCAGCCGTATCGACATCGACCGCCCCGGTCCGACGTACACCATCGACACACTGCGGGATCTGCGCGCCCTCAATAACGACGCAGACCTGTTCTTCATCACGGGCGCCGACGCGCTCTCCCAGATCCTCGGCTGGCGGGATGCCACCGAGCTGTTCTCGCTCGCCCACTTCATCGGGGTGACGCGGCCGGGGCACGATCTGACGGACGACGGACTGCCGGAGGGCGGAGTCTCGCTGGTGGAGATCCCGGCGATGGCCATCTCGTCGACCGACTGCCGCGCGAGGGTCGCCAAGGGAGACCCGGTCTGGTATCTGGTGCCGGACGGTGTGGTGCGCTACATCGACAAGCGCCAGTTGTACCGGGGCGAGTGAGCCACGGAGAGGGGCACCGGTGAACGACCAGCACAATCCGTACGACCCGTACTACCCGCAGCCGCAGATCATCGGCTACGACCAGTACGGGCAGCCGGTGTATCAGCAACCTCAGCAGTACGACCCGTACGCCCAGCACGACGAGCAGCAGGACCAGTCCGGGCAGCAGGGGCAGCAGGGGCAGCAGGGGCACGGGCAGCCGTACGGATACGACCCGTACGCCCAGTCCTACCCCCAGCAGCCGCAGACGCAGCAGCCCCAGACCCAGGGGTACGGCTACGGCAGCTACGACGGATACGGCTACGACACAGGCACTCAGCCCTCGGCCGTCGACACCACCCAGCAGTGGAACATCCCCCAGCAGCAGGCTGCGCCGTCGGCCCCGTCCGGGCAGCAGGCGCCACGGGTTCGCCCCGAGTCGCCCGTGGTCCCGGAGCAGCGCCGGCCCGCGCCCGAGCGGGACTACCGGACCGAGCAGTTCTCGTTCATCGAGGAGCCGGACGATGACTCCGAAGACGTCATCGACTGGCTGAAATTCACCGAGAGCCGCTCCGAGCGGCGTGAAGAGGCCAAGCGCCGCGGCCGCAACCGTGTCGTCGCCCTTGTCGTCACGATGGCCCTCGTCCTGGTCGGCGGCGTCGGATACCTCTGGTACGCGGGCAAACTGCCCGGCCTCTCGGACTCCGAGGGCACAGGCAACACGGCGACCGGGCCGCAGAAGCGCGATGTGATCGTCGTGCACCTGCACAACACCAAGAAGGCGGGCACCTCCACCGCGCTGCTGGTCGACAACGTCACGACCAAGCAGGGCACCACGGTCCTGCTCCCCAACGCGCTCTCGGTCGCCAACGACGACGGCACCGCCACCACCCTCGCCAAGTCCGTCGAGGACGACGGATCCACCGGCACCCGGGAGGCGATCGGCACCCTGCTCGGGGCCAAGATCACCGGAACCTGGCGGCTGGACACCCCGTATCTGGAGAACCTCGTCGAGCTGGTCGGCACGATCGACCTGACCACCGACACCGAGGTCCCCGGTGCGAAGAAGGGTGAGGACCCGCTGGTGAAGAAGGGCGAGAACCAGACGCTCAACGGACGGATGGCCGTCGCCTACGCCACCTATCTCGGGCCCGGAGAGGCCGAGGCGAAGCAGCTGCAGCGGTTCGGACAGGTCATGCAGAGCGTGCTGAAGAAGTTCCCGGACGACCCGAAGTCCGCGACCGTCGTCGTGGAGACCCTGGCGCAGATCCTCGACCCCTCGCTGGACGAGAACGACCTGGGCGTCTCGCTGGCGGGTCTCGCCCAGAACGCCAAGGGTGGCGACTACAGGACGGCAATGCTGCCCGTGCAGGAGGACGGCACGCTCACCGACCAGGCCGCGAGCAGTGTGGTCAAGGACATCCTGGGCGGATCGGTCAGCGCTCCCGACAAGGATGCCGCGGTCCGCGTGGGCATCAAGAACGCCAGTGGCAATCCCAAGGCCACGGAAGCCGCGAGGATCTCGCTGGTCAACGGCGGCTACTCGGTCGTCGACGGCGGCAAGTCCGGCATCGCGTCGTCCTCGCAGGTCACCTATGGTGACGAGGCGGCCAGGGCCAAGGCGGCGGAGGTCGCCAAGACCCTGGGGCTGCCGGCGAGCGCGGTCAAGAAGGGCAAGGCCGCCACCAACGCCGATGTGTCGGTCGTCCTGGGCTCCGACTACAAGATCGAGTAGCCGGCGCGGGGCGGCCGGAGCAATCACTTGGTGGCCCGTCGGCGGTCCGTGAGACCCTTGAAGGGTTCCCGACCGCCGACGAAAGCCTGCTTGTGACCGCTACGGACCGCTCCATCGAGCTCGTCAACGCCGCTGCCCAGGCGGCAGCCGACCGGCTCGCGCACGACATCATCGCTTACGACGTCAGCGACGTGCTGTCGATCACCGACGCCTTCCTGCTCGCCTCCGCGCCCAACGACCGCCAGGTCAAGTCGATCGTCGACGAGATCGAGGAGCGGCTGAACAAGGAGCTCGGCGCCAAGCCGGTGCGCCGCGAGGGCGACCGCGACGCCCGCTGGATCCTGCTGGACTACGTGGACATCGTCGTGCACGTCCAGCACAGCGAGGAGCGCGTCTTCTACGCCCTCGAGCGGCTGTGGAAGGACTGCCCCGAGCTGCCGCTGCCCGAGGACGCCCTGAAGACCCGTGGCAAGGCTCAGGAGCACGCGCAGCTCTCTGCCGGTGCTCCGGACGGTGAGCTGAGCTGAACGGCAGCACCAGTGGGAGCAGCGCCGGGGCCACCACCGGCTCCGGCGCGGCCGGGTCCGGGCCCGGCAGCGACACGGCCGAGAGCAGCAGGCGGGGCGGCCGAGGCCGCCGTGTCGTGCTGTGGCGCCACGGTCAGACCGCCTGGAACCTCGAGCGCCGCTTCCAGGGCTCCACGGACATCGAGCTGACCGACACCGGTCTCTCCCAGGCACGCCGCGCCGCACGGCTGCTCGCCTCGCTCAAGCCGGACGCGATCGTCGCCTCCGACCTCAAGCGGGCCGCTGCGACGGCCGGCGAGCTGGCCGGGATCATAGGGCTCGACATCTGCTACGACTCGGCACTGCGTGAGACCTACGCGGGCGTCTGGCAGGGCCTGACGCACGACGAGATCGTCGGGCTGTACGGCGAGGAGTACGCCGCCTGGAAGCGCGGCGAGCCCGTGCGGCGAGGCGGCGGTGAGCTGGAGACCGAGGTCGCCGACCGGGCCGCTCCGGTCGTGCTGCACCACGCCGACAAGCTGCCCGACGACGGCACGCTCGTCGTGGTCAGCCACGGCGGCACCATCCGCACCACCATCGGCCGGCTGCTCGGTCTCGAGGCCCACCACTGGGAGAGCCTGGGCGGGCTGTCCAACTGTTGCTGGTCGGTCCTCGGCGAGGGCGCGCGCGGCTGGCGGCTGCTCGAGCACAACGCCGGCACCCTTCCCGAGCCGGTGCTCGGCGACGACACCTGAGCCCCGGGTGGCCCCGGCCTTCACCACCGGAGACTGCCCCGGGGCCGGATTTCACTTTCCGGCAGGTCGCAGGCTAAAGTTCTTCTTGTTCGCAGCGCGGAGCGCGAAGAACACGCGGGGCTATAGCTCAGTTGGTAGAGCGCCTGCATGGCATGCAGGAGGTCAGGAGTTCAATTCTCCTTAGCTCCACAGACAAGATCCCGTCCTCGTCAGGGGGCGGGATTCTTTGCGTCTGCACGAGGTGCCCGCAACAGGGGGCGCTCTGGGCGCTCTTCACCTCACTGTCCCTCGCCGGCGGACTCGCCGCGGACACCGGCCAGTTGTGCCGAGGCAGAACGCCTCCGCGGTGATCTTCGGCCTTGTTTCGCCGGACGCATCGTGACCGGCCGGGCGGGGGCGGCGCCCCGCCGAGCGCTCCGCGGGTGCCGCGTACACCCGGCATCGGCCTTGCGGCCGTGCGGACCAGCTCGGTGAGTGCCGGCTTCCTCTTCGCCCTCACCCTCCATGTCCAGAGTGGTCTCGGTCACAGTGTGCCGCGTGCGGGGACGATGTCCGCACCCGCCCCGGTGGTCTTCGGGGCGGTCCGGTCGACCCCGTGTTACCGGTCCGCCTGTCCGCAAAAGGCCCTGGTGCAGGGCGGGTTCGTGCTGATCGCGCTCGCCGGTGCCGCGGGCGGGCGCGGTGCTGCGGGGCCGCTGCACGGCCGTCCGGCCCCGTACACGGCCTTCCTGGGCGTCGGAGACGGCCCGGCGCTCGCCCACGGCCCCACCGTCGACGGTCGCACCCGCTACGTCCTGCAGCGGGCCGCCACGGACGCCCTGTGGGTGACCCTGCTTGCGTCGGCAGCCGGGGGCGTGGTGGGCGCCGCCGACTGCGCGGTGCGCGTCGTGGCCGATCTCCTTCGCAAACGCCGCTGACCCTCTTGCGTGGTCATGGCAGAATCGGACGGCCGGAGGGGACACCGGCCGTACGGGAGGGAGTGCGCGATGTCCGGCGGCGAGGAGGCCCATGAGGCCGACGACCTGCTTGCCACGGCAGCGGCATGCGCTCGCCTCAGTTGTCCGTCCTGCGGTTCGGCCCATGTCGCCCAGGTCCTCGGTGACAATGGCGGCGTGTCCTACGTGTGCACGGCCTGCGGCCACAGCTGGAGCTGACTATGGGTGCACACAGGCGTAAATGTGATTGGTGCGGCAGTGGTACGCCGATCGTCCGTGACATGGACCCGATCAACCCCGAGTACCAGTACTGGTGCGAGGAGTGCGCGCGGGCGCTGATCATAAAGGGCGACCCCATCGAGACGTACCGGGAGCTCGAGGGCGAGCCGATCTACGGCCGGCTGCTCGACGAGCACTGCACTCTCAAGCGGTTCTACTCGTTCGCCACGGCCTGACCCGTCGTCACGAAAAAGGGGCGTTACTGTCCTTGTCGAGGCAGAACGGAAACGATTTGGTGATGCGTGAGCGGGGACGTTAATGTTGTCCACGTCGCCGCGGGGGAAACCCGGGAACGGGGCGGCGCATCGCAAGGGGCTATAGCTCAGTTGGTAGAGCGCCTGCATGGCATGCAGGAGGTCAGGAGTTCAATTCTCCTTAGCTCCACAGCAGGAGAACACACAAGGAAGCGGGCCACCCGGATCGGGTGGCCCGCTTCCTTGTGCACGGGCCGGTCGGCCAGGGGCCTCTCTTTCGGATCCTGCGGGTTCGCGTGCCCTGGCACGCTCCCCCACAGCCTTCGGCGTGGGAGATGCCCCCAGCACCGGACCCCGGTCACTGATCCGGCCTGATCCGAAAGAAAGACCCTAACCGCGGCCGGGGCCGAGGGCCTTGCGGCCGGAGCTCGGCAGCTCGGGGCGCGAGGAGGGCTTCGGCGGCGTGGGGGGCGCTGTCTGCTCGATACGCATCGCCAGCGCGGGACAGCGTCGTACGGCGCGCTGGGCGCGTCCCCGCATGTGCATCGGCACCACCGCGTCGGCCACCGACGGGAAGCCGTCCGGGTTGATCCGGATCAGCTCGGGGACGATGTCCGCGCACAGTCCGTGGCCCTGGCACAGCGTCCAGTCGATGAAGACCTTCTCGCCGCTCGGGATCGACTCCACCTCGTCCTGGTAGCCCTCGCCGGGCAGCGGCAGCACGCCGACCGTCTCACGCCCGCAGCCGCCGTCGAGCACATGCGCGGCCAGGTCGTCCGTGAAGGCGGACAGCGTCGACTGGAAGAACCGCACTGAGCCGTCCGGGTGCTTGCACGCCCCGCGGCCCTTCACGGCCTGTGTGACCTCGCGCAGCGCCTCCAGAGCGGCCGGTCCGCCGCCGTTGATGACATCCGACAGGCCGCCGGCCGCGGCGGGCAGGCCGAGCCGGCAGGGGCCGCACTGGCCTGCTGTCTCGGCGGCCAGCCAGTTGGCCACCCGCAGCGCCTCTCCCAGCGGACAGGTCTCGGGGCCGATCGGCAGGATCGCGCCCGCGCCCAGGGCCCCGCCCACGGCCGCCAGCGACGCCTTCGAGACGACGGACTCGTGGACGCCGATCGAATCGATCCAGTTGCCGTGGTAACCGCCGGTGAGCACGCCCTGGGGGAGCGGCGGGGCGCCGGCCAGCTGGAGCACGTACCGCAGCGGAACGCCGGTGGGCACCTCGATCACCATGGGGCGCGCCACCGCGCCGGAGATCGTCAGCATGACGGTGCCCGGCTCGGAGTCCAGGCCGGTGTTGCGGTAGCGGCGGGAGCCGATCCGGGCGGCCACGGCCAGCTGCGCGAAGGTCTCGGCGTTGGACAGCAGTGTCGGGGCGCCGCCCACACCGGACTCGGCGGCACGCTCGCGGCGTCCGGGGGGCATTGCGGGGCCACCGTTGACGGCGCGGATGACCGAGGACGCCTCACCGGAGACCATGCGCTCGGGGGTGCGCACCACGCGGGCGCGAAGAGCCTGCCCGCGCCGGTCGGACAGTCCACGCTCGGCCAGCGCTGCGCGGATGGAGACCTCGGTGGAGTTCCGGGTCACGGCCACGACCAGGGTGCGCGCGCCGAGCGCCTCGGCGGCCAGCAGGGCGCCGTCGAGGATGAGGTGGGGCGCGCGGTTGAGCAGCACCGTGTCCTTGCGGCAGGGGGGCTCGCCCTCGCTCCCGTTGACCACGACGACAGGTCGCACGCCGCGCCGGATCGCGGACTTGGCCACGGCACGGAGCTTCTTGGAGAAGGGGAAACCCGCGCCGCCCCGGCCGGTGAGGGATATCTCCTCGGCGAGCTGCGCCAGTCGCTCACCGCTCACCGGCTCGAGCGGTCCGTGCACCTTCAGGTGCATCGGCAGATCGAGCCGGTCGACCAGGTCGAAGCCCTGGGTCAGCTGGGGAAGGCCGACCACACGGACTTCTGGGACATCGGGGAGCGGGGCGTTCACGGTCGTTCTCCTGCGGGTGCGTGCCAGGGTTCACCGGCCGGGGGCTGGAAGAGTCCGGGCATGGCTGTTGTGTCCTCGTACACGGGGGTGCTGCCCGTCTCGTACGAGGGCGGTGTGTACGGGTACGTGGCCTCGTTCGAGGCGGCGGGGTCGTACGAAGGACCGGCGTCGTACGAGGGGGTCGGAGCGTACGCCGCGGTGGCGTCGTACCCGGCGGTGGCGTCGAAGCCGGAGGGCGCGGTGCCGTAGCCGGTGAGCGGGTCGTCGAAGCCGCCGGACGGGGCGTCGTAGCCGGTGGACGCGGTGTCGAACCCCGCGGACGTGGGGTCGAAGCCGGCGCCGGTGGCGCCGTACGGGGCGCTGCCGGTCTCGTACGTGGGCGGGGTGTCGTACGAAGGGGCCGTCTCGAACTGTGGCGGGGGCGGGGTGTCATAGGTGGGTGCCGTGGACGGCGCGGGCCGCACGGCCTGGGCCGGCGGCGGCGGTGAGGGGGTGGGCCAGGATCCCGGAAGGGGACCCGTCTCGGACACCACGGGTATCTCCTCGGTCATCGGCACCCGCTCGGCGAGCGGAGCCTCGCCCCCGAGGGAGACCGCGCGGTAGGCGGCGGCCATGCCGGGGCCACGGCCGCCGCTCAGGCCGCTGCCCGAGGTCGTGGTCGTGGTGGTCGGCTCGGGCTCGGCCGGGCGCGGGGCTTCGTACAGCTGCGGTGAAGGGGCGGCGATCCGCGGGGGCTGGGCACGCGCCTGGCCGAGGGGTGGCTGGAAGTCCTGTTCGTACGGGCGCTGTGACGGAACGCCGCCCATGCCGCTCATGCGGTCCATACGATCCATACCCGCGGATACGGTCGAGCGGCGCCTCCCGTTCACACCGCCCTCCGCTTTCACGCCACTGACGCCCGGCAGCGGGGCGGTCATCAGGTCGCGCTGAGCCTGCTCGTCGGCTGCGGCCGGTCCGTCCCCTGCGGCTCCGGTCAGCGTCATGATCTTGGCGGCGATGCGCCGCTGCACCGGCCTCGGCAGCAGCCGTACGGAGACGGCGGCGGCCACTCCGCCCAGTGCGAGGCAGTACATGGTCACGACCCAGGTGGCGGCCGGCCGGCCGGTGTACAGGCCGTGGACCAGCGCCGAGCACCAGGCCGGGTACGCCAGCATGTGCAGCGGCCGCCAGCGGCCCGCGACGCGGATGTTGCCGGCCAGGGCGCTGCGCAGCACACCGGTCGTGGCGGCGACCACCATCAGGAATCCGGCGAGCGATCCGAACCCGATGAGCGCGGACGTGCCGGTGACCCCCAGCCCGAACGGGATGAGGGCGCCGATCAACTCCACATGTCCCAGGGAGACCTTCACGGTGCCGTGCAGCAGCAGGAAGCCGAGCGAGGCCATCGCGGTGGTCCGGTGGATGCCCTGGGCCAGCAGGCGGTGGCGGGGGGAGAGCAGCAGCCGGTCGGTGGCGAGGAGGCCCCACGCGATAGAGGCGGTCAAGGACACCAGGGACAGGACCCCGGTGGTGAAGTCGAGCGTGGCGCGGAAACTGTCGCTGCCTCCGATGGCGAGCAGGGGTATGAGCACCAACGCGGCCACGTAAAGGCCGCCTTGCACCGGGCGGCTGAGTCCGGGGCCCGAGTCGGGCGACATACGCATCTTGAGACGAGGGTTCATGGGGCGACTCCGAATGGTGCGGGAAAGCTGTCCCGTTGACGCACTCTAGGTCGAGGCATACCAGCTGGTAGGGAGTTTCGGCGTTTATGGAGGTGAACTACGGGCAACTGACTTTGGGGTTGCCCTGGATAGGGTTGATACGCGGAGTAACCCGGACGGCTTGATCCTTACTGTCGGGAAGCCGCGGTGGTGTTCGCGGTCTCCGAGTGATCTACGGGTGGCATCGCCCCGGCGTTCAAGTGGCGCCGGTGTGATGGCGATGTGGTGCCGATGTGCTGCGGCGATGATCCCAAAAGGGCGTCCAGGGGCTGTCGCCGGGTGCCTCGGGGTTTCCTCCATGCGACCGGTTCCTCGGCTGCGGTACCCTGACGCCATGCGTGCCGTACGCCTTCTGCTTAGCGAGCCGCGCTGATCAGTCCTGACGGATGAAAGATCCGGTCGGAATCGGCGCGGCGTCCCCTCCTGTGCGAGGGGCTTTTTCATTTCACCGGTGGATGACACAGCGCAGGCAGAGACGATCGATGGAGCTTTAAGGATCATGAGCGAGATGAATTCGGCTGCCGAGGCGGCAGCCCCGCATCGTTACACGGCTGCCATGGCGGCCGACATCGAGGCACGCTGGCAGGACATCTGGGACGCCGACGGGACGTACGAGACCCCCAATCCGAGCGGTGATCTGGCCGGGGACGCGGCCCTGGCGGCCAAGCCCAAGAAGTTCGTCATGGACATGTTCCCCTACCCCTCGGGTGCGGGCCTGCACGTGGGGCACCCCCTGGGTTACATCGCCACCGACGTCTACGCCCGCCACCAGCGCATGACCGGGCACAATGTCCTGCACACCCTGGGCTTCGACGCCTTCGGTCTGCCGGCCGAGCAGCATGCGGTGGCCACCGGTACGCACCCGCGGGTGTCGACCGAGGCGGCCATGGAGAACATGAAGCGCCAGCTGCGCCGGCTGGGTCTGGGCCACGACAAGCGCCGGTCGGTCGCGACGATCGACCCGCAGTACTACAAGTGGACCCAATGGATCTTCCTGCAGATCTTCAACTCCTGGTTCGACGAGGCGGCGAACAAGGCCCGTCCGATCGACGAGCTGGTGGCCCGGTTCGAGAGCGGTGAGCGTGCCGTTCCCGGGGGGCGTGCCTGGAGTGAGCTGAGCGCCACGGAGCGTTCCGACGTGCTGGGCCAGTACCGCCTGGCGTACGCCTCCGACGCGCCGGTCAACTGGTGCCCGGGGCTGGGCACCGTGCTGGCCAACGAAGAGGTGACCGCCGACGGCCGCTCAGAGCGCGGCAACTTCCCCGTCTTCAAGGCGAAGCTGCGCCAGTGGAACATGCGCATCACCGCCTACGCCGACCGGCTGCTGGACGACCTGGACGCGCTGGACTGGCCGGAGGCCATCAAGCTGCAGCAGCGCAACTGGATCGGCCGCTCCGAGGGCGCGCGCGTCCACTTCCCGGTCGAGGGCCACGACGACGCGCAGATCACCGTGTTCACCACCCGCCCCGACACCCTGTTCGGCGCCACCTACATGGTGCTGGCGCCCGAGCACGGCCTGATCGACTCCATCGTCCCGGACGAGTGGCCGCAGGGCGTCGAGGAGACATGGACCGGCGGCGCGGCCACTCCGGCCGACGCCGTCTGCGCCTACCGGAAGCAGGCGCAGACCAAGAGCGACGTCGAGCGCCAGACCGAGCACAAGAACAAGACCGGTGTCTTCAGCGGTGCGTACGCCCGTAACCCGGTCACCGGCGAGCGGATCCCCGTCTTCGTCGCCGACTACGTGCTGATGGGGTACGGCACCGGCGCGATCATGGCCGTCCCCGGCCAGGACGAGCGCGACTGGGAGTTCGCCGAGGCCTTCGGGCTGCCCATCATCCGTACCGTGCAGCCCCCGGAGGGCTGGGAGGGCGAGGCGTTCACCGGACAGGGTCCGGCGATCAACTCGTCCAACGACGAGATCTCGCTGAACGGTCTGGGCGTCGCCGAGGCCAAGAGCAAGATCATCGAGTGGCTGGTCGCCAAGGGCGTCGGCGAGGGCACCATCAACTTCAGGCTGCGCGACTGGCTGTTCAGCCGGCAGCGCTACTGGGGCGAGCCATTCCCGATCGTCTACGACGAGGACGGCGTCGCCCACGCGCTGCCCGAGTCGATGCTGCCGCTGGAGCTGCCGGAGGTCGACGACTACTCGCCGCGCACCTTCGACCCGGACGACGCGGACACCCGGCCCGAGACCCCGCTGTCGCGCAACGAGGACTGGGTCGATGTGGAACTGGACCTGGGCGACGGCGTCAAGCGCTACCGGCGCGAAACCAACACCATGCCGAACTGGGCCGGTTCCTGCTGGTACGAACTGCGCTACCTGGACCCGCACAACGACAGCAAGCTGGTCGACCCCGAGATCGAGCAGTACTGGATGGGGCCGCGCGAGGGGCAGCCGCACGGCGGCGTCGACCTGTACGTCGGCGGCGCCGAGCACGCCGTACTGCACCTGCTGTACGCACGGTTCTGGTCCAAGGTGCTGTTCGACCTGGGCCATGTCTCCTCGGTCGAGCCGTTCCACAGGCTGTTCAACCAGGGCATGATCCAGGCGTACGTCTACCGGGACGGCCGTGGCTTCCCGGTGGCCGCCGCCGAGGTCGAGGAGCGGGACGGTGCCTTCTACTTCGAGGGCGAGCCCGTCAAGCGCGAGCTGGGCAAGATGGGCAAGTCCCTGAAGAACGCCGTCACTCCGGACGAGATCTGCGCCGAGTACGGCGCGGACACGCTGCGTCTGTACGAGATGGCCATGGGCCCGCTGGACGTCTCCCGGCCCTGGGACACGCGTGCCGTGGTCGGCCAGTACCGGCTGCTGCAGCGGCTGTGGCGCAACATCGTCGACGAGGCGACCGGCGAGATCACGGTCGTCGACAGCGAGCCCGACGAGGGGACGCTGCGCGCCCTGCACAAGGCCATCGACGGTGCCGGAGGGGATCTGGCGGCCCTGCGCTTCAACACGGCCATCGCCAAGATCACCGAGCTGAACAACCACCTGACCAAGGCGGGCGGCCCACTGTCGAGGAGCGTGGCGGAGCGGCTGGTGCTGCTGATCGCGCCGCTGGCCCCGCACATCGCCGAGGAGCTGTGGCACAGGCTGGGCCGCACCGACTCGGTCGTGCACCAGGACTTCCCGGTCGCCGACCCGGCGTACGTCGTCGACGAGACCGTGACCTGTGTCGTGCAGATCAAGGGCAAGGTCAAGGCGCGGCTGGAGGTCTCCCCGTCGATCTCGGACGAAGAGCTGGAGGCGCTGGCGCTGGGTGACGCGGCGGTCGTCGCGGCGCTGGACGGTGCCGGCATCCGCAAGGTGATCGTGCGCGCGCCGAAGCTGGTCAACATCGTGCCCGCGTAACGCGCTGTGCCGGAGCTCTGGGGGCTTTCCCCTACGGGCAGGTTGGGGGTCTCGATGGAACCCTCGGCCTGCCCGCTCCGTTTACGGTTGAGGGACCACAGTCGGACCGGAAGGGCCGGAAGGACTGGACAGATCGCATTCGATGCCGGAGGGCGCACATGGAAGCCGTGATTCTCATCCTGGCGCTGCTCTTCTTCGCCTTCGTGGCATTGGGTGTCTTCGTCACCGTGAAGGCCGTCCAGGCCGCCAAGCGCGGTGTGGAGCGCACGGTCACCCAGGCGCGCCGGACCGTCGAGGAGACCGCACTGCGCGCGAAGAGCTACGGACAGATCGGCGTGACCGGCGAGCTGGCGCAGCTGCGGCTGTCGCTGCGTACGTCGATGAGGGCGACCCAGGATGCCCTGCAGGCGGGCGTGGCCGAGGACGCCTCACTGTCCGAGTCCCTGGCGCTCTTCCGCCGGCTCAGTGCGCACGGGCATGAACTGGACGGCGAACTCAAGCGGCTGGAGCGCGAGCCCGACCGGGCGACGGTGGCCTCGCTGCTTCCCGGACTGCGTGAGCGTACGGAGCGCATCACGCGGTCCGCCGAGTCGCTGCGATGGGCCGCGCGTGACCGGGCGCAGAAGTTCGCCGAAGACGACCTGGACGCGCTGAGCACGCAGATCGACATGGAGGCGGGGGCGCTGCGGCACTGGTCGGCGCCGGACGAGGGCGATGCGGCGGATACACCGGGTGCGGATGATGCGCCGCGTCCGGCGGGAGCCGGTACGGGCACGGCATCGCCCGGGAGCGGTCAGGAACCGGCGTCCTGGCCCCAGGCCGGGCAGGTCGCGGACGGGGCGGCGCCCGAGCAGACATGGCCGGACGGGGAGCGGCCGGTGGCCGGTCAGCCGCAGGCGATCACCGCGCGCGATCCACGAGCGCAGACCACGTACCCGTGGCAGAAGTCGCCGCGCCCCGAGACGTCGAACTGACCGCTCACCGCGGTCCTTGGGGATCATCGGGGGCGGGCCCGGGCTGCCGTCCGGTGGCCCCGGCGGGTAACCTCCCGCTCATGTCCCGCCATGTCGCGATCGTCACCGATTCCACGGCCTACCTGCCACACCCGGCGATGGAGCGGCACGGCATCACCGCGGTGCCGTTGACCGTCGTGCTCGGCGACCGAGCACTGGAAGAGGGCACCGAGATCTCGGCCCGCTCGCTGGCCCTGGCGCTGCAGAAACGACGCCCGGTGACCACCTCACGGCCCAGCCCCGAGATGTTCGCGGCGGCATACCGCGCGAGCGCGGAGGCCGGCGCGACCGGGATCGTCTCGCTGCATCTGTCGGCGGAGTTCTCCGGAACCTACGACGCGGCGGTGCTGGCCGCCAAGGACGCTCCGGTGCCGGTGCGGGTGGTGGACACGGGGATGGTCGCCATGGCCCAGGGATTCTGCGCGCTGGCGGCCGCGGCGACGGCGGAGGCGGGGGGCTCGCTCGACGAGGCGGTGGCCGCCGCGGAGAAGCGGGCCGCGGGCACATCCGCGTACTTCTACGTCGACACCCTCGACTATCTGCGCCGCGGGGGCCGCATCGGGGCGGCGCAGGCGCTGCTCGGCTCGGCGCTCGCCATGAAGCCGCTGCTGCAGCTGGAAGGTGGCCGGATCGGGCCGCTGGAGAAGGTGCGCACGGCTTCGAAGGCGATCGCCAGGCTGGAGGAGATCGCCGTCGAACGGGCGGGCGCCAGCCCGGTCGACATCGCCGTGCACCACCTGGCCGCGCCCGAGCGGGCCGCGGCGCTCGCGGACCGGCTGCGCGCGCGGGTGCCGGGGCTGGCCGAACTGCATCTCAGCGAGGTCGGTGCGGTCATCGGGGCGCACACGGGACCGGGACTGCTGGCGGTCGTGGTCTCGGCGCGCTGACGGACGCGGTGGCGGTCACTCGTAAGGGTGGCCGAGTTGTACACAACGGCGCGGTTATCCACCGGAATTGGGGCCCCTCGGCGGGTTCGGGCGAATGTGCCTACCGTCCTGAGGCATGGCTCTTCGATCACATTCCGCAACCAGTGGGCCGGGCCGCGCCCCGGCCTCTGACAGCCGCGCTCGTCACGGCCGACGTCACGGCCGAGGTCATGGCCGACGTCTTGGCGGACGTCATGGCAGACATGCTTCGGCCGCGGGGGCCACCGCTCTGCGCCGACGTGCGGATGAGCTGTTCGGCGGTGTGGCGGGTGCGGGCGCAGGCCAGGGCCGGAGGCCTGTCGAGCCCATGAGGCCGCCCGCGGCTTCGGCGGTGCCCGGCGCGTCCGAGGTGTCCAGGCTGTCTGAACTGTCCGAGGTGGCGGTGCGCAGACCCGTCGGACATCGGGGCGGCGCCGGTACCGGGCCCGGCAGGACCGGCGGGTCGAACCGGGGACGGGTGGCAGTACTGGAGCGGACCGTGGCAGCCGCGCCACCGGACCTGGGGCGGGGTACGGCGGGCGCCGGGGCAGACGTGGATACGGAGCCGGCCGGGTCCGAGGTCCGGGGCGGGGGCCGCGAGCGGATGTGGCTTGCGCTGCGGGAGCGGCTGCCCCTGTGGGTGCAGCTCAGATGCGGGCTCGAGCCGCGAACGCTCGCCGCGCTCGCCGTGGTCCTCGTAGCCGCGGCGGTGTTCGCGGCCCAGCACTTCTGGGTGGGCAGGCCGCACTCCGTCCGGGCACCGGAGCTGGTCCACCAGGGCGCTGCCGCCCCGCCCGAGCCGCCATCGGGACAGCCGGCGCCGTCGCCCGGTCCGCCGCCCGCCGACGCACGGCCGACGGCCCGGATCGTCGTCGATGTGAGCGGCAAGGTACGCAGGCCCGGGGTGCTCCGGCTGCCCGCCGGCTCACGGGTCGCCGACGCACTCGCCGCGGCCGGAGGCGTCAGGACCGGCACGGACCTGACGGACGGCGAACAGGTGGCGGTGGGCGTGCCGGCCGCACCGGGGACGGGTGGGACGGGCGCCCCGGCGGCGGCCGCGCCCGCGGCGGGGCCGGTCAGCCTCAGCGTGGCAACCGTGGAGCAGCTCGAAGCACTGCCCGGGGTCGGCCCGGTGCTCGCCCAGCACATCGTCGACTACCGCACACGCAACGGCGGTTTCCGGTCGGTGGAGGAACTGCGTGAGGTGAACGGGATCGGTGAGCGGCGCTTCGCGGACCTCGAGAACCTGGTGCGGCCATGACGCGCGCAGCGGTTCACGCCCAGTCCGGGCACCGGCTGGGCGCGTCCGACCCCCGCCAGGACGGGCCCATGGATCTGCGGCTCGTCCCCCCGGCGGTGGCGGCCTGGGCGGCTGCGGCACTCGCCCTGGGCGCGCCCGGCCGGTGGACGGTGATCGGCGTGACGGGAGGCCTGGTGACGGCACTGCTGCCGCTGTCGGCGGCCGTGAGCCGTGCGCGGGCCGGTCCGGTCGGTGCGGTGGTGGGGACCGACAGAGGGAGACGGGTGCGTCGGGAGCGTCGGGGGCGTCGGGAGCTCAATGTCACCGCTGCCGCCGCGGTGCTGCTGTGCGCCTCCGCAGGGGCCGCATCCGCCGGGCTGCACGGCGCGGATCTGCGTCGCGGGCCGCTCCCCGAGCTGGTCGGCCGCAATGCCT
This sequence comes from Streptomyces sp. NPDC002889, assembly GCF_042888425.1. Lineage (NCBI taxonomy): Bacteria > Bacillati > Actinomycetota > Actinomycetes > Kitasatosporales > Streptomycetaceae > Streptomyces > Streptomyces sp. NPDC002889. The sequence continues at coordinate 79,055 of NZ_JBIAPT010000012.1, read as the reverse complement.
ACGTAACCCTGGAGTTGACCGTATCGACGGATCCGAGGCCCGTCCGCCCCAAGGTCGTCGGGGACCGGGTGGCGGCCGGAATACTCGTTCTGGACGCCGAGGCCGGACGCGTGACCGTGCCGGGCGGCGCGGTCACCGAGACGCGCACACCCGTCCTGGTGACCGTACGGCCTGGCGAGGCGGGCAAGCTGTGGCGGCGGCTTCTGCCGTCCACCAGGCTGCGGGTGACGGGCCGGCTCGCGCCGCCGCTGCGCCCCGACGACAGGTTCGCCGCGGTGCTCAGGGCCTCGGGGAACAGCCCGCCGCGGATCACCGGCCGGCCGACCCGCCTTCAGCGTGCGGCAGGCGATCTGCGTGCGGGGCTGCGCAAGGCGACCGATGAACTGGCCCCGGACGCCCGAGCCTTGCTGCCGGGACTGGTCGTGGGGGACACCTCACGTGTCCCTCCCGACCTGCACGCCGCGTTCGAGGCGACCGATCTGACCCATCTGCTCGCCGTGTCGGGGAGCAATCTCACGATTGTGCTCGTCCTGCTGATCGGTCCGCCCGGCACCGCCCTGCTGGCCGAACGGCGGGGCCTCGCACCCCGGTTGGGCATCACCCTGCGCGCAACCGCGCTGCTCGGCGGCGTTCTCACCCTGGCCTTCGTCGTCGTGTGCCGACCGGAGCCGAGTGTGCTGCGCGCGGCCGCGTGCGGGTCGATCACCCTGCTGGCCATCGGCACGGGACGGCGCAGGTCGCTCGTTCCGGCCCTCGCGGCCGCCGTGCTGCTGCTCGTGCTGTACGACCCGTGGCTGGCGCGCAGTTACGGCTTTCTGCTCTCCGTCCTGGCCACCGGCGCTCTGCTCACGATCGCCCCGGTCTGGAGTGCGGCGATGCGGCGGCGACGGGTGCCGCCGCGGCTCGCCGAGGCGCTGGCGGCGGCAGCGGCTGCGCAAGCGGTGTGCGCCCCTGTGGTGGCGGTGTTCGCGGCACGGGTCAGCCTGGTGGCGATCCCGTGCAATCTTCTCGCCGAACTCGCCGTCGCTCCTGCCACGGTCCTCGGGTTCGCCGCTCTCGCCGCGGCGCCTGTGGCGATACCGGCCGCCGAGCTGCTGGCGCGCCTCGCCGCCTGGCCCGTGGGCTGGATCGCCGACGTCGCCCGGGCCGGGGCCCAGCTGCCCGGTGCTCAGGCCCACTGGCCGGGCGGCTGGCGCGGCGGGCTGCTGCTCGCGTTCGTCACCGTCTTGGCCGTGCTCGTCGCGCGCCGGCTGTGGCGACACCCATGGGCAGCCGGGGTCTGCGTAATGCTGCTCCTGCTCACTGTGGTGCGGCCGGCTCCCCTCACCAGGGTCATCAGCGGCTGGCCGCCGCCAGACTGGGCGTTCGTGATGTGTGATGTCGGGCAGGGCGACGCCATGGTCCTCGCGGCGGGTGACGGCGCGGCGGTGGTCGTGGACGCGGGGCCGGATCCCGAGCTCGCCGACGGGTGCCTGCGGGAACTGGGCGTCAAGGAAATCCCGTTGCTGCTGGTGACTCACTTCCACGCCGACCATGTCGCGGGCCTGCCGGGCGTGCTGCGCGGCCGGTCGGTCGGCGCGATCCAGACGACGACGCTCGAAGAGCCCCCCGAGCAGGCGGCGTTCGTGCGGCGTGAGGCGACGGGGGCCGGGGTGCCGGTGATCCGTGCGTGGCCCAGGGAGCGGCGCCGCACGGGACGGCTGGACTGGCAGGTGCTGTGGCCGGACTCCGTCCCGGGCACGGGGCGGGGTAGGGCACCGGACGGGCCGAACGACGCGAGCGTCGCCCTGCACGTCCGTGCCGCGGGCGGCCTGACGCTGCTGCTCCTCGGGGATCTGGAACCGCCCGCCCAGCAGGGGCTGATACGGGCGCACCCGGCCCTGCCCGCGGTGGATGTGCTCAAGGTCGCCCACCACGGCTCGGCGTATCAGCATCCCGGGCTGCTGGCCGGGGCAGGGCCACGGCTGGCCCTGATCTCCTGCGGCCGTGACAACCCGTACGGCCACCCCGCGCCGCGCACCTTGGGCGCGCTGCGGGACCGGGGAGCGCTGGTGCTGCGTACGGACCTCGACGGGGCGATCGCGGTGACGGGGGCGGGAGCGAAGCTGCGGGCCGTGGCGCGTGGTGGCCGGACCGCGTGACGGCGGGCCCGTGAGGAGACCGTGCAAAGCCATGCTCGGGCTGATCCACGGTTTCCGCCCGCTCGGTGCGCTGACCGCGGCCGCCGTCCGGCCCCCGATCGGACGGCCCGGGCCGAAGGCTTAGGACCAGCGGTGCAGGGCACCTCGGCCAAAGGAGCATGGCGCGGCGTGGAAGGGCCGACCAGACTGTGTCCATGGACACGCCATCGCAGCCGCATCCCGCGCCGCCGCCCCCGCCGTCGGCCGAGACCGTCGACGCCTATCTGCGCCGTATCGGAGCAGCCCGGCCCGAGCGTGCGGATGCCGCGGCCCTGCGTGAGCTGCAGCTGCGGCACTTGTCCGCCGTTCCCTTCGAGAACCTTTCGATCCATCTGGGGGAAAGTCTGGTCCTGGAGGACAAGCCGCTGCTCGACAAGGTCGTCCGGGCCCGCCGGGGCGGGTTCTGCTACGAACTCAACGGCGCGTTCGCCGCGTTGCTGCGCGGCCTCGGCTTCGGCGTGACACTGCTGCAGGCCCGGGTCTTCGGACCGGGCGGGCGGCTGGGTATCCCGTACGACCACCTCGCCCTGCGCGTGGAGACCGCGGACGGCACAGGCCCCTGGCTGGCCGATGTCGGATTCGGCGATCACAGCCACCATCCGCTCGCGCTCGAGGAGCGGGGTGAACAGAGCGATCCGGCCGGTACGTTCCGGATCGTCGGGGCGCCCGACGGGGACCTCGACGTACTGCGGGACGGCGAACCGCAGTTCCGGCTCGACCAGCGGCCGCGCGAGCTGGCCGACTTCGAGGCCGGCGCCTGGTACCACCGGACCTCGCCTGCCTCCCACTTCACCCAGTCCCTCGTCTGCTCCCGGCTCACGGAGGACGGCCGCATCACCCTCAGCGGCCGCACGCTGGTCACCACCGTGCACGGCGAGCGGGCGGAGCGGACGCTCGGGGACGACGCCGAGGTGCTGGCGGCGTACCGGGACCGCTTCGGCCTGGAGCTGGACCGGGTCCCGGAGGTCAGGCCGGCGCACGGCTGAGAAACGGCACAATGTTGCGGTGGACGATGTGAGACATGTGCTGGTACTGCCCGACCGTGATGCCGCGGAGGAGGTCGCCGGTGCCATCGGCGACCGGTTCGGCGTGGCCGAGGAGCCCCAGCTGGTACGGGACGCCCTGGCCGGTGAGGACGACGCCGAGGACGCCCAGTGGCTGGTGGTCGTCGAGGACCCGGAGGGCAGGCTGGAGGCGGCCGCCCTGGACGAGTTCGTCGCCGACTGGGACGGCTGGCGTGAGGCGCTCTGACGGTCCCCCCGGGGCTGTCGGTGGCCCGTGGGATGCTTGACCGCGATGACCCGCTCAAGAAGCCAGCAGAATCCGACCGACGATCCACTCGGCCCCGTCACGCTCGCCGTGGGCCAGGAGGACCTGCTCCTGGACCGCGCCGTGCAGCAGGTGGTGGCGGCCGCCCGGGCCGCCGACGCCGACACGGACGTGCGCGACCTCACCGCCGACCAGCTCCAGCCCGGCACGCTCGCCGAGCTGACGAGTCCGTCGCTCTTTTCGGAGCGCAAGGTCGTCATCGTGCGCAATGCGCAGGACCTCTCGGCCGACACGATCAAGGACATCAAGGCGTATCTCGGCGCTCCGGTCGAGGAGATCACGCTGGTGCTGGTGCACCCCGGCGGCGCGAAGGGCAAGGGGCTGCTGGACGCGGCCCGCAAGGCCGGGGCGCGCGAGGTCGCGTGCCCCAAGACGACCAAACCGGCGGAGCGGCTCACTTTTGTACGTGCGGAGTTCCGTGCGCTGGGCCGGTCCGCGACACCCGAGGCGTGCCAGGCCCTGGTCGACTCCATCGGCAGCGATCTGCGGGAGCTGGCGAGTGCGGTCTCCCAGCTGACCGCGGATGTCGAGGGGACCATCGACGAGGCGGTCGTCGGGCGGTACTACACCGGCCGCGCCGAGGCCTCGAGCTTCAATGTGGCCGACCGGGCGGTGGAGGGACGCGCGGCCGAGGCCCTGGAGGCGTTGCGCTGGTCGCTGTCGACCGGGGTCGCCCCAGTGCTGATCACCAGCGCGCTGGCCCAGGGGGTGCGGGCGATCGGCAAGCTGTCCTCGGCCCGCGGCGGCCGGCCCGCCGATCTCGCCCGTGAGCTGGGCATGCCGCCGTGGAAGATCGACCGGGTCCGCCAGCAGATGCGCGGCTGGACCCCGGACGGCGTGGCGCTGGCGCTGCGGGCGATCGCCGAGGCGGACGCCGGGGTGAAGGGTGGCGGGGACGACCCGGAGTACGCCCTGGAGAAGGCTGTCGTGACGGTCGCGAGGGCGGCGCGCCCGCGGCGCTAGGAGGCAGTGAGGGGACCGCGCGGCGCGCGGTGTCCGGCAAGAAGCCCCGTGTACTCCACAGTCAGCACGGACGACAACGGCCCCACGCACGACAAAGGCCCCGGTTCGCCGTCCTGGGGAAGGACGGTGGCCGGGGCCTTCGTTTTCAAGCTTGGTGCGCCGCACCCGCGTGGCGAACGCAGGCCGCGTGCAGCGCGAGGGTGCCGGTCGGGAGCGGATGAGAGGGCCCGCTGGGTCCCTAACGGCGATCAGTCAAGATGCTCAGCCCTGGAGGGAGCCAACCTTGGCAGCCAGCGCCGACTTCTTGTTGGCGGCGGCGTTCTTGTGGATGACACCCTTGGAGACGGCCTTGTCGAGCTTGCGGGACGCCTCACGGACGGCCACGCCTGCCTTCTCGACGTCGCCGGCGGCGACAGCCTCACGGGCCTTGCGGATCGCGGTCTTGAGCGAGGACTTGACGGCCTTGTTGCGCAGGCGCGCCTTCTCGTTCGTCTTGTTCCGCTTGATCTGGGACTTGATGTTCGCCACGAAAGAGCCTTTTCAGGTTCGATGATCTCTGAGGTTGTGTCGTGTGCACGAGAGCGCACGAGACACAGCTGCCCAGGCTACCAGTCGCTGGTTGGACGGCCCAAACCGGGCGCAGTCCCGCACCCGTGGGACGATGGAGGCCTACGTATCGATCCGACATCGCCCCGACGAGCTCCAACCGACCCGGCGTCTGCCAAAGAATCAGGACCCTGCGTGCCCGCGACTCCTCCTCACGTGCCCGAGCCGAGCCGTACCGACCCGGCTCTGATCCGCAATTTCTGCATCATCGCGCACATCGACCACGGCAAGTCCACGCTTGCCGACCGGATGCTGCAGCTGACCGGTGTGGTCGACCAGCGGCAGATGCGTGCCCAGTACCTCGACCGGATGGACATCGAGCGCGAGCGCGGCATCACGATCAAGTCCCAGGCGGTCCGTCTGCCGTGGGCGCCGACCGAGGGTGTCGGCCAGGGCAGGACCCACATCCTCAACATGATCGACACGCCGGGGCACGTGGACTTCACCTATGAGGTCTCCCGGTCCCTGGCCGCGTGCGAGGGGACCATCCTGCTCGTCGACGCCGCCCAGGGCATCGAGGCGCAGACCCTCGCCAACCTCTATCTGGCGATGGAGAACGACCTCGCGATCGTCCCGGTCCTCAACAAGATCGACCTGCCGGCCGCCCAGCCGGAGAAGTTCGCCGAGGAGCTGGCGAACCTGGTCGGCTGCGACCCGGACGACGTGCTGCGGGTCTCCGCGAAGACCGGTATGGGTGTCGAGGCGCTGCTGGACCGGGTCGTGCGCGAGGTCCCGCCCCCGGTCGGCGTGGCGGACGCCCCCGCCCGCGCGATGATCTTCGACTCGGTCTACGACTCCTACCGCGGTGTCGTCACGTATGTACGAGTCATCGACGGCCAGCTCAACAAGCGCGAGCGCATCCGGATGATGTCCACCGGTGCCACCCACGAGCTGTTGGAGATCGGCACCAACTCCCCGGAGATGCTGCCGGCCGACGGCCTCGGCGTGGGCGAGGTCGGCTATCTGATCACCGGTGTGAAGGACGTCCGCCAGTCCAAGGTCGGTGACACCATCACCACCTTGCACAAGGGCGCCACCGAGGCCCTCGGCGGCTACAAGGACCCGAAGCCGATGGTCTTCTCGGGTCTGTATCCGCTGGACGGCTCGGACTATCCCGAGCTGCGCGAGGCGCTGGACAAGCTGCAGCTCAACGATGCCGCGCTGGTCTACGAGCCGGAGACCTCCGCGGCCCTCGGCTTCGGTTTCCGTGTCGGCTTCCTGGGCCTGCTGCACCTCGATGTGATCCGTGAGCGCCTGGAGCGCGAGTTCGGCCTCGATCTGATCGCCACCGCCCCCAACGTGGTCTACCGCGTGGTCATGGAGGACGGCAGCGAGCACACGGTCACCAACCCGAGTGAATTCCCCGAGGGAAAGATCTCCGAGGTCCATGAGCCGGTCGTACGGGCCACGATCCTGGCGCCGAGCGAGTTCATCGGCTCGATCATGGAGCTCTGCCAGACCCGCCGCGGCACCTTGCTCGGCATGGACTACCTGTCCGAGGACCGGGTCGAGATCCGCTACACCCTGCCGCTCGCCGAGATCGTCTTCGACTTCTTCGACCAGCTGAAGTCCAAGACCCGGGGTTACGCCTCCCTCGACTACGAGCCCACCGGCGAGCAGGCCTCCAGCCTGGTCAAGGTCGACATCCTGCTGCACGGCGACAAGGTCGACGCCTTCTCCGCCATCACCCACAAGGACGCGGCCTATGCCTACGGTGTGCGGCTCGTCGCCAAGCTGCGCGAGCTCATCCCGCGGCAGGCGTTCGAGGTGCCCATCCAGGCGGCCATCGGCTCGCGGGTCATCGCCCGCGAGACCATCCGCGCCATCCGCAAGGACGTCCTGGCCAAGTGCTACGGCGGTGACATCTCCCGTAAGCGGAAGCTGCTGGAGAAGCAGAAGGAAGGCAAGAAGCGGATGAAGATGGTCGGCAGCGTGGAGGTCCCGCAGGAGGCCTTCATCGCCGTGCTCTCGAGCGACGAGGGCGGCAAGAGCAAGAAGTAGCCCGTGGGAGGCCGCATCCCGCCGCGGCTGTCCCGTTCTGTCCCACCCGTCACGACAGGCGCCCGTCCATCACCCGGACGGGCGCTTTTCGGTCACCTGCGCATATGCCATTCGTTACATGTATCGTGCACCGACCAACCGCTCATGAGAGCCGACCTGCACTCTGTTCGTTATGAAGCGGCAGCCCGCAGGCTCTTACGCGCCGGTCCTGTGCGCTCTACCCTGATCACGGCTCGATGGTTACTCACCAGTTAAACAACCAGCCAGTTGCAGTGCTGCCGCAGGCCCGGAGGACGTCGTGAGCGATACCCAGACCCTGATCGAGAACCGACCGCCGTCCGTGGCGGTCCTGTTCACCGAGCGCGTCGGGGCCACGCCCGACGGCGAGGCGTACCGCTATCCGGTGCCCCCTGCCTCGGGATCGGGCCCCGACGATTGGAAGTCCCTGAGCTGGGCCCAGGCCGCCGAGCGGGTCTACGGCATCGCGGCCGGGCTGATCGACCTCGGGGTGGGCTCCGAGGAGCGCGTCGCGCTCGCCTGCGCCACCCGGGTCGAGTGGATCCTGGCCGACCTGGGCGTGATGTGCGCGGGCGGAGCGACCACCACGATCTACCCGTCGACCAATGCCGAGGAGTCGGCGTACATCCTCTCCGACTCCGAGAGCCGGGTGCTGATCGCCGAGGACGCCGCGCAGCTGGCCAAGGCGCGCGAGCGCCGGGCCGAGCTGCCCGAGCTGCGCCATGTCGTGGTCATCGACCCGGCGGGTGTGGAGCCGGACGCGTCCGACCCCGAGGGCTGGGTGCTCACGCTCGCCGACCTCGAGGCGCGCGGTGCGAAGTACCTCGAGAAGCACCCGGAGGCCGTCAAGGAGCGGGTCGGGGCGATCACCTCCGACCAGTTGGCGACGCTCATCTACACCTCCGGCACCACCGGCCGGCCCAAGGGTGTGCGGCTGCCGCACGACAACTGGTCGTACATGGCCAAGGCCATGACCGCGACCGGTCTGATCGGCAAGGACGACGTCCAGTACCTGTGGCTGCCGCTTGCGCACGTCTTCGGCAAGGTGCTGACCTCCGGGCAGATCGAGGTCGGACACGTCACCGCCGTCGACGGCCGGGTCGACAAGATCATCGAGAACCTGCCCGTCGTGCAGCCGACCTACATGGCGGCCGTTCCGCGGATCTTCGAGAAGGTCTACAACGGGGTCGCGGCCAAGGCGCGGGCCGGCGGCGGCGCCAAGTACAAGATCTTCCAGTGGGCGGCCGGGGTGGCCCGTGAGTACGCCAGGACCACCCAGGACAACTTCCGCCGCACCGGCAGCGCCACCGCGCCCTTCGGCCTGAGCACCAAGCACAAGATCGCCGACGCGCTCGTCTACTCCAAGCTGCGTGAGGCGTTCGGCGGCCGGCTGCGCGCCGCGGTCTCCGGCTCGGCGGCCCTCGCACCCGACATCGGCTACTTCTTCGCCGGCGCCGGGATCCACATCCTGGAGGGCTACGGCCTCACCGAGTCCAGCGCGGCCTCCTTCGTCAACCCGGGCGAGGCCTACCGCACCGGTACGGTCGGCAAGCCGGTGCCCGGGTGCGAGGTGCGTATCGCGGACGACGGCGAGATCCTTCTGCGCGGCCCCGGCATCATGGACGGCTACCACAAGCAGCCCGAGAAGACCGCCGAAGTCCTCGAGCCCGACGGCTGGTTCCACACCGGCGACATCGGCGAGCTGTCCGCCGACGGCTATCTGCGGATCACCGACCGCAAGAAGGACCTGATCAAGACCTCCGGCGGCAAGTACATCGCACCGGCCGAGGTCGAGGGCCAGTTCAAGGCGGTGTGTCCGTTCGTCTCCAACATCCTGGTGCACGGCGCGGACCGTAACTTCTGCACCGCGCTGATCGCCCTGGACGAGGCGACGATCCTCGGCTGGGCCAAGGAGAACGGCCTGGACGGCAAGTCCTACGCGGAGATCGTGGCGTCGCCGCAGACCGAGCAGCTCATCGAGGGCTATGTGAAGCGCCTCAACGAGGGCCTGCAGCGCTGGCAGACCATCAAGAAGTTCCGTCTGCTGCCCCGTGATCTGGACATCGAGCACGGTGAGCTGACGCCCAGCCTCAAGCTGAAGCGCCCGGTCGTCGAGCGCGAGTACAAGAACCTGATCGAGGAGATGTACGACGGATCCCGCGAAGCGTGATCCCGCGAGCGTGGTCCCGCGGAGCGTGATCCTCGCGACCCGCTCGACCACGCACAAGCAGGCATAACGGGACAGGGCCCCACTCACTTCGGTGACTTCGCGCTTATGAACGGGCGCGGTCTGTCACTCTGTCGGTGTCATCAAGCGGCGCATTGCCAGCACCGACCAGGAGCCGTACGTGGGGTCCCTTCCGATGCAGCGAGACACCGGTGCACGCTCAGCACCCGTGTACACCGCGCGAATCGACGTGTGCCCAGTGGCCCGGACCAGTCTTCCGGGCACCCTCCTCGCGCCCTCCGCCGCGCGCCGGTTCGTGCGTGCCGCGCTCGCCGACTGGGCCGGGCTCGGGCTGCTCGGGCTCTGTGCGCTGTGTCAGGGCGGTGCGGGCTGCCCGCCGGGCGGTCACAGCACCGACCGGTTCGTCGACGACGTCGTGCTCGTCGTCGACGAGCTCGTCACCAACGCCGTCGTACACGCCGGCACCACCGCCGAACTGCTCTGCAGGTTCGAGGCATCGACACAGCAGGCGCCCGCGGCCGTGGTGGTCGAGGTCTCCGACCACCATCCCGCCAGAACCGTCAACAGCGAACCGGACGGCGCCGACCAGTCGGGCATCCCCGAGTACGGACGGGGCCTGCACCTGGTCGGGGCGATGGCCGAGCGCTGGGGCATCACCTTCCACGCCGCCCTCAAGACCGTCTGGGCCCGGCTGCCCGTCGACGGCTGGGACACCCGCTCACTGCCCGCTGGCGACCCGGTGGCAGGCCGCGGGTCGGCAGGCGCCGAACTCCTTGTGCCCGGCAGGCAGCGGGCCGGGCGCGACGACCGGGACTGGGAGGGCCGCGGCGCCCTGTCGTTCCTCGCCGAGGCATCCGATCTGCTCGCCGGGCAGCTCGACGAGGACATGGTTGCGGCCCTGGCCGGACAACTGCTGGTGCCACGGCTCGCCGACTGGTGCGCGATCTGGCTCGACGGCGAGTCCGGGCGGTCCGTCGGCGGCAAGGGGCCGGGCGGGGGCTCGCCGCGGCTCGCCCGGGTCTGGCACAGCGACGAGTCCCGTATCGAGCAGCTGCACGAGGCCCTGGACCGTGAGCCGCCGTCGCTGCCCGGCGGGGTGCGCAGCGGGACCGTCCCGATCGCGTGGCCGCCGGCCGGAGAGCCCGGCTCCGGGGACGGCACGGCGGCGCTGGCCTGCCCGCTCGTCGCGGGAGGACGCGCACTCGGCGTGCTGCTGATCGCGCGCCACGGGCTCCTCCCGGTGCCCGGCGAGATGACATCGCTCATCGAGGACTTCGCCCGCCGCGTGGCCCTGGCGATCAGCGCAGCGCGCCAGTACACCCGGCAGGCCACCATCAGCCAGGTCCTCCAGCGCGGGCTGCTGCCCAGCAAGGTCGGTCAGATCCCGGGCGTCGACTCGTTCCTGGTGTACGAGCCGAGCGACGACGGGGTCGCGGGCGGCGACTTCTACGACATCTTCCCGGCCGGGTCCGGCGGCCGATGGTGTTTCATGCTCGGCGACGTCCAGGGCAGCGGCCCGGAGGCCGCCGTCGTCACCGGGCTCGCCAGGCCCTGGCTGCGGCTGCTCGCCCGCGAGGGCTACCAGGTCGCCCAGGTGCTGGACCGGTTGAACGGACTGCTGCTCGACGACGCGACCGAAGCGGCGGAGGCGGCCGCACTGCTGGTCGCAGCCGCGTCCGCCGCCTCCTCCGGCGGGCAGGGCGTGCAGGAGGGGCCGCAGGCCCGTTTTCTGTCCCTGCTGTACGGCGAGGTCGTGGCCTCGCCCGCGGATGCCGGCGGCGGAGGGGGCGTGCGGTGCACCCTCGCCAGCGCCGGACATCCGCTGCCGCTGCTGCTGCGTCCCGACGGGACCGTGCACGCCGCGGCCGAGCCGCAGATGCTCCTCGGGGTCGTCGACGACGTCGCGTATCAGAGCCGGACGTTCGAGCTCGAGCCCGGAGACACCTTGCTGTGCGTGACCGACGGGGTCACGGAGCGGCGGTCGGGATCGCGGATGTTCGACGACGAGGACGGGCTGGCCAAGGTGCTCGCCGGGTGTGCCGGTCTGCCCGCGCAGGGGGTCGCGGAACGGATCAGGGCGGCGGTGTACGAGTTCGCGCAGGCGCCGCCGAAGGACGATCTGGCGCTGCTGGTGCTCCAGGCCCGGTGAAACGACCCCCGCGGGGCCCACAGACCGGTTTCGACCCGGGGCGTGGGCACGGGGCAGGTCAGGGCGGTCGGCGGGCCGGGCCATTGCGGGTGGCGTGCCGGGCGGTGGGTCACGGAGAGGTCCGGGGCCGCTCACGGGGCCGCGGGGCCGTTCCGCCGGGCCCGGGGGTGACGCGGGCGCAGGCTCGGGGGCGCCGTTCCGCCGGGTCGCCGGGCGGCGCGTGCGGGGCGGCCGAAGCCTCTGGCCCGGCGCCGTGCCGGGCCACCCGGCCGGTGACGGACAATGGGGGGCATGCCTTCCGTACTGCCCGATGGCGAGCCCATGCCCGAGGACGGCGCGCTGCCCGCGTCCGCCCTCGACGGTGCCGGGAACCGGCCGCTCGCCTTCTACCTGCACGTGCCGTACTGCGCGACGCGCTGCGGCTACTGCGACTTCAACACCTACACGGCCACCGAGCTGCGCGGATCGGGCGGCGTGCTGGCCTCCCGCGACAACTACGCGGCCACCTTGGCGGACGAGGTACGCCTCGCCCGCAAGGTGCTCGGCGACGACCCGCGGCAGGTACGGACGCTGTTCGTCGGCGGGGGTACGCCGACCCTGCTGGCCGCCGGCGATCTCGTGCGGATGCTGGACGCGGTGCGTGAGGAGTTCGGGCTCGCGGACGACGCCGAGATCACGACCGAGGCGAACCCGGAGTCGGTCGATCCCGCGTATCTGGCGGAGCTGAGGGCCGGCGGCTTCAACCGGATCTCCTTCGGCATGCAGAGCGCCCGGCAGCATGTGCTGAAGGTGCTCGACCGCACCCACACTCCCGGCCGGCCCGAGGCATGCGTCGCGGAGGCGCGCGCGGCCGGCTTCGACCACGTCAATCTCGACCTGATCTACGGCACACCCGGCGAGAGCGACGACGACTGGCGGGCCTCGCTCGACGCGGCGGTCGGCGCGGGGCCGGACCATGTGTCGGCGTACGCGCTGATCGTCGAGGAGGGCACCCAGCTGGCGCGCCGCATCCGGCGCGGCGAGGTCCCGATGACGGACGACGACGTGCACGCGGATCGCTATCTCATCGCGGACGAGGTGCTCGGCGGGGCGGGCTTCGACTGGTACGAGGTCTCCAACTGGGCCACCTCGAAGGCGGGCCGCTGTCTGCACAACGAGCTGTACTGGCGCGGCGCGGACTGGTGGGGCGCGGGACCGGGCGCGCACAGCCACGTCGGTGGCGTGCGCTGGTGGAACGTGAAGCACCCCGGCGCGTACGCGGCGGCGCTGGCGCAGGGACGGTCTCCGGGTGCGGGGCGCGAGGTGCTGGCGGCGGAGGACCGCCGGGTGGAGCGGATCCTGCTGGAGCTGCGCCTGCGCGAGGGCGTGCCGATGTCGCTGCTGCGCCCGGCGGGGCTGGCGGCGGCGGACCGTGCGCTGGCGGACGGGATGCTGGAGCCCGGGGCGTACGGGGAGGGGCACGCGGTGCTGACCCTGCGGGGGCGGCTGCTCGCGGACGCGGTGGTGCGAAACCTGGTGGACTGATCACTCTCCGGAGTGAACCCCTCCGGACCTGCCCATCGACGTGCTCGATCTCACCCCGGAGACCTCCGGGGTGCGGGCTCTTCCCGGCATCTAACCCGGGGTCGTGACGAAGTCGATCAGCTCCTCGACGCGCCCCAGCAGTTCCGGCTGCACGTCCTTGTACGAGTGCACCGTGGACAGGATGTGCTGCCACGCCGCGCCCGTGTTGGCCGGCCAGCCCAGTGCCTTGCACACGCCCGTCTTCCAGTCCTGGCCGCGGGGGACCGCCGGCCAGGCGGGGATGCCCAGCGAGGACGGCTTCACCGCCTCCCACACGTCGATGTACGGATGGCCGACGACCAGGACGTGCGGGTCCGTCACCGCCGCCGCGATACGGGATTCCTTCGAACCCGGCACCAGGTGGTCGACCAGGACGCCCAGGCGCGCGTCCGCGCCGGGGGCGAACTGCGCGACGATGGCCGGGAGGTCGTCGATGCCCTCCAGGTACTCGACCACCACACCCTCGATCCGCAGGTCGTCGCCCCACACCCGCTCCACCAGCTCCGCGTCGTGGCGCCCCTCCACGTAGATCCGTCCCGCGCGCGCGACGCGTGCGCGGGCGCCGGGGACCGCGATCGAGCCGGAGGCCGTACGGGCGGGGCGGGAGGCGCCCGACGGGGCCGGGCGGACCAGGGTGACGACCTTGCCCTCCAGCAGGAAGCCGCGCGGGTCCAGGGGAAAGACCCGGTGCTTGCCGAAGCGGTCCTCCAGGGTGACCGTCCCCGCCTCGCAGCGGAGCACCGCGCCGCAGAAGCCGGTGGTGACCTCCTCCACGACCAGATCGGGCTCGGCCGGGACCTCGGGAGCGGGGCCCGATCGCTTCCAAGGGGGCGTCAGGTCAGGGCTGTAGCTGCGCATTTCGCCGACGCTACGACACCCCGAAGCGCTCCGCCAGCGCGTCACGCTGCCGGCGAACGAAGGCCGCGTCGACCACCGCCCCGTGCCCGGGGACGTACACCGCGTCCTCGCCGCCGAGTGCGAGCAACCGGTCCAGCGCGGCCGGCCAGCGTGAGGGGATCGCGTCCGGGCCCGCCTGCGGCTCGCCGGACTCCTCGACGAGGTCGCCGCAGAAGACGACCTCGGGGTCGCCCGGTACCAGCAGGGCGAGATCGTGGCCCGAATGGCCGGGGCCGACGTTGGCCAGCAGGACCTGCAGGCCGCCGAGCTCCAGCGTCCACTCCCCGCACACCAGGTGGTGCGGCGCGACGAGCAGGTCGGCGGCCTCCGCGGCCTCGGCCGCAGGGACCTTGTGCCGTACCGCGTCGCCGCGGATCGCGTCCCGCTCCCGCCGCATCAGCGCATCGACCCCGACCGCGCCGTAGACCTCCGCCCCGGCGAACGCCGCGGTCCCGAGAACATGATCGAAGTGCGGGTGGCTCAGTGCGATATGCGTCACCCGGCGGCCGCCCAGCAGGGCCTGCGCCTGGGCGCGGATCTCGGCGCCCTCGCGGATCGTCGAGCCCGTGTCGTACAGCAGAACGGCGTCCGCACCGGCCACCAGACCGATGGTCGCGTCCCAGATCGGCATCCTGCGGCGGCCGACTCCGTGGCCGAGTCGTTCCCAGCCGGAGTCTTCCCAACTCACGTCCATACGGCGACGCTATCCGCATCGACCAGCGCAGTCTCCCGAATGGGTGCCCGTCCGCCCTTGCTAGGCGTATACCCGGCGGCCGTACACTGGCGAGGGGAATGCTGGCACTCGGGATCGCCGAGTGCCAGGTGAAAAACCGAGGAACCACAGCTGGAGGTGCGCGCGATGCTCAGCGAACGCAGACTCGAGGTGCTGCGCGCCATCGTCCAGGACTATGTCGGCACCGAGGAGCCCGTCGGCTCCAAGGCCCTCACCGAGCGGCACAAGCTCGGCGTCTCCCCGGCCACCGTCCGCAACGACATGGCCGTGCTGGAGGAGGAGGGTTTCATCGCCCAGCCGCACACCAGCGCCGGGCGGATCCCCACCGACAAGGGATACCGGCTCTTCGTCGACCGCCTGGCCGGCGTCAAGCCGCTGTCGTCGCCCGAGCGCCGCGCCATTCAGAACTTTCTGGACGGAGCGGTCGACCTCGACGACGTCGTGGGCCGTACGGTGCGGCTGCTGGCGCAGCTGACCCGGCAGGTCGCCGTCGTCCAGTACCCTTCGCTGACCCGGTCCACGGTCCGGCATGTGGAGCTCCTCCCCCTCGCGCCCGCCCGTCTGATGCTCGTGCTGATCACGGACACCGGACGGGTCGAACAGCGCATGATCGACTGCCCCGCGCCCTTCGGCGACACCTCGCTCGCGGATCTGCGGGCCCGGCTCAACAGCCGGGTCGTCGGACGCCGCTTCTCGGATGTGCCGCAGCTGGTGCAGGACCTTCCCGAGTCCTTCGAGCTCGAGGACCGCAGTACCGTCTCCACGGTGCTCTCGACTCTGCTCGAAACCCTGGTCGAGGAGACCGAGGAGCGGCTCATGATCGGCGGAACAGCCAATCTGACCCGCTTCGCACACGACTTCCCACTGACCATCAGGCCGGTGCTCGAGGCGCTCGAGGAGCATGTGGTGCTGCTCAAGCTGCTCGGCGAGGCCAAGGACTCCGGCGACATGGGCATGACCGTACGCATCGGTCATGAGAACGCTCACGAAGGCCTCAACTCCACGTCCGTCGTCGCAGTCGGCTACGGTTCGGGCGACGAGGCAGTTGCCAAACTCGGCGTGGTCGGACCGACCCGCATGGACTACCCCGGAACGATGGGAGCGGTACGCGCAGTGGCACGTTACGTCGGACAGATCCTGGCGGAGTCGTAAGTGGCCACGGACTACTACGCCGTACTCGGCGTGCGCCGCGACGCATCACAGGACGAGATCAAGAAGGCCTTCCGCAGGCTCGCCCGTGAACTCCACCCGGACGTGAATCCGGACCCGAAGACGCAGGAGCGCTTCAAGGAGATCAACGCCGCCTACGAGGTGCTGTCGGACCCGCAGAAGAAGCAGGTCTACGATCTCGGCGGGGACCCCCTGTCGCAGTCGGGCGGCGCGGGCGCGGGCGGTTTCGGAGCGGGTGGCTTCGGCAACTTCTCCGACATCATGGACGCCTTCTTCGGCACGGCGTCGCAACGCGGCCCCCGCTCGCGCACGCGGCGCGGCCAGGACGCGATGATCCGCCTCGAGATCGAGCTCAACGAAGCGGCCTTCGGCACCACCAAGGACATCCAGGTCGACACGGCCGTGGTCTGCACCACCTGCAGTGGTGAGGGCGCGGCGCCGGGCACCTCGGCGCAGACGTGTGACATGTGCCGCGGCCGCGGCGAGGTCTCGCAGGTCACCCGGTCCTTCCTGGGCCAGGTCATGACCTCGCGGCCGTGCCCGCAGTGCCAGGGCTTCGGCACCGTCGTGCCGACCCCGTGCCCGGAGTGCGCCGGCGACGGCAGGATCCGCTCGCGCCGCACCCTGACCGTGAAGATCCCGGCAGGTGTCGACAACGGCACCCGGATCCAGCTCGCGGGCGAGGGCGAGGTCGGCCCGGGCGGCGGTCCCGCCGGTGATCTGTACGTCGAGATCCATGAGCTGCCGCACCCGGTCTTCCAGCGGCGCGGGGACGATCTGCACTGCACGGTGACGATCCCGATGACGGCGGCGGCTCTGGGTACGAAGTGCCCGCTGGAGACGCTCGACGGCGTGGAGGAGATCGACATCCGGCCCGGTACGCAGTCCGGCCAGTCGATCCCGTTGCACGGGCGCGGCATCACACATCTGCGGGGCGGCGGCCGTGGCGATCTGATCGTGCACGTCGAGGTGACCACACCGACCAAGCTGGACCCGGATCAGGAGCGGCTGCTGCGCGATCTGGCGAAACTGCGCGGCGAGGAGCGACCGTTGGGTCAGTTCCAGCCAGGGCAGCAGGGGCTGTTCTCGCGCCTGAAGGACGCGTTCAACGGGCGTTAGGCCCGGGGCGGCCAGGGCCCGGGGGTGACCCCCGGGCCGGCGCCGTCGGCCCGGAGGGCAGGGGCTGGTTCCGCCCCCCAGGACGCGGCGACGGGCGCCCGCAGTTACGGGAGCCAGGCGTGTGAGCGCCTGGTGCCGCGGCCGTGGCGGGGGGTCGGCACGGCGGAATGCTGGATTCGGTGGTGCGCCGGGGACATGGCACGATGCGTTCATGTCCTCCGCACTGACCGATCTTTGTCGTTATCCGATCGTGCAGGCCCCCATGGCGGGCGGTGCGTCCTGCCCGCAGCTGGCCGCGGCTGTGTCCGAAGCCGGCGGCCTCGGGTTTCTCGCCGCCGGGTACAAGACGGCGGACGGCATGTACCAGGAGGTCAAACAGCTCCGCGCGCTGACCGGTCGGCCTTTCGGCGTCAACCTCTTCATGCCCCAGCCCGGTACCGCCGACCTCGGGGCCGTCGGTGTCTACATGCATCAGCTCGCCGGCGAGGTCACCTGGTACGAGACCCCGCTCGGTGATCCCGACAGCGGACGGGACGACGGCTACGACGCCAAGCTGGCGATTCTGCTCGACGACCCGGTCCCGGTCGTCTCCTTCACCTTCGGCTGCCCCAAGCCCGCTGTGCTGCGGTCCTTCGCCAAGGCGGACACCTTCACCGTTGTGACGGTCACCACGCCCGACGAGGCGCAGGCCGCGCACCGGGCCGGTGCCGGCGCGGTGTGCGTCCAGGGCATCGAGGCGGGCGGCCATCAGGGCACGCACCGCGACGATCCCGCCGCCGACGGGTCCGGGATCGGGCTCCTCACGCTCATCGAACTCGTCCGTGAGGCCGTGCCGCTGCCGGTGATCGCCGCGGGCGGGCTGATGCGCGGCGCCCAGATCGCCGCCGCACTGGCGGCCGGCGCAAGCGCGGGGCAGCTGGGCACGGCGTTCCTCGTGTGCCCCGAGTCCGGGGCGAACCCGCTGCACAAGCAGGCCATGACCGATCCGCTGTTCGTACGCACCGAGCTGACCCGTGCGTTTTCCGGGAGGCCCGCGCGAGGCCTGGTCAACCGCTTCATGCGCGAGCACGGCCCGTACGCCCCCGCCGCCTACCCCGAGGTCCACCATCTGACCAGCGGGCTGCGCAAGGCCGCGGCGAAGGCCGGGGACCCGCAGGGCATGGCGCTGTGGGCCGGCCAGGGCCACCGGCTGGCGCGCGAACTGCCCGCCGGCCATCTGGTGGAGGTGCTCGCCGCCGAAACGGACGCCGCGCGGGCCGCGTTGGCCCTGGGGGGTGTGTGATGACCGCACCCGTCTTCCTCACCGACTCGCTCGACGGCGTGGGCCCTGGCGCCGCCGTCACCCTGGAGGGCCCCGAGGGCCGCCACGCCGTCTCCGTACGCCGGTTGCAGCCGGGCGAGGAGATCGTCCTCACCGACGGCCTGGGCCGCGGAGCCGCGGGGGTCGTGCTCCGTACCGAGGGCAAGGACCGGCTTGTCGTCGAGGTGCACGCGTGCCCGGCCGAACCGGAACCGGCCCCCCGGATCACCGTCGTCCAGGCGCTGCCCAAGGGGGACCGCGGCGAACTCGCCGTCGAGACCATGACGGAGACAGGCGTGGACGCGATCGTGCCGTGGGCCGCCTCGCGCTGCATCACACAGTGGAAGGGCGAGCGCGGCGCCAAGTCGCTCGCCAAGTGGCGGGCCACGGCGCGCGAGGCGGGCAAGCAGTCGCGCCGGCTGCGCTTCCCGGAGGTCGCGGAGGCGGCAACGACCAGACAGCTGGCGGCACTTG
The DNA here is from genome assembly GCF_042888425.1 of Streptomyces sp. NPDC002889. NCBI lineage: Bacteria > Bacillati > Actinomycetota > Actinomycetes > Kitasatosporales > Streptomycetaceae > Streptomyces > Streptomyces sp. NPDC002889. The sequence goes on along the minus strand of NZ_JBIAPT010000012.1, from coordinate 60,365 downwards.
TGGCGGCCGCGGACTTCGCGGCGGTACTCCACGAGGAGGGCGCGGAGCCTCTGGCCACGGCCGACCTTCCCGCCGAGGGCTCGATCGTGCTGATCGTCGGCCCGGAGGGCGGAGTCTCCCCGGAGGAACTGGCCATGTTCGCACAGGCAGGCGCCAAGCCCTACCGGCTGGGCCGCAGTGTCCTGCGCACATCGACGGCGGGCACGGCCGCGACGGCACTGCTGCTGGGCCGCACGGGCCGCTGGTCCTGAGACCGGACGGCCGCGTGCGTCGCCGTTGGGCGAACGGCCGCTTGCGCCACCGGTGAGTGAACGGGCGCGTCCGCACCGGCGGGTGCACGGCCCCCGTCCCTCGCCGGTGGGTGAACGGCCGTGTGACCGCGGTGGATTCCACGGTTTCACGCCGTGCCGGTATTCGGTTGGACCGCGGTCCGGCGCGGACGGTCGCGTGCGCCATCGGTGGGTGAACGGCCGCGTGCGTTACCGGTGGGTGAACGGCCGCGTGACCGCGCCGGGATCCGACGGCCTGCGCCCTGCGGCATGCGACGTGCCCGTCCGGCGCAGTCGGCTGTCGGCTCGGCGGCGCCGCTGCCGAGCGGCGGAGCCGTGATCACCCGCGGGGGCGTCACACGGACTGTGGCGGGGACGACGGTGCTCCCGCGGGCACCGTGGCGGGCACCGCGTCGTACAGCAGCCAGCCGTCGACCTCGGTCGTACCGCGAGCAGTCGGGAGCAGACCCCGCTCCGTCGCCGCGTCCACCAGGCGGCGGGCCACCCCCGGCTCATACAGGTTGTGCCACTCGCCGCCGGTGGAAGCCACCGCGCCCGAGTGTGCGAAGCCCTCGGAGATGATCCGGCCCGGGCCTTCGCGGAACGTGACATCGAGGCGCTCCTGGGTGCCCTCGCGCCGCAGGGCGAGCACCGTCCGGCATCCCTCGCGGGTGTTCCCGTTCCCGCTGTGCCTGTGGCGGACCGACCACATGTAAACGGTCTCCGTGTCGACAACGAGCCGGCGAGTCCCGGTCAGTTTCCTTGCCATGCCCAGACCGTAGGCGGCAAACAGTGGCCGCAACCACTCTTTTGTCGCCGGGGCCGCGGTGGCAGTCTGCCTCTCATGGGGGCCATGAGAAGAGCGCGGCGCGCCCTGGCCGTGACCGCCGCTGCCGGAGCAGCACTCGCCTCGGTCGTGGCATGCGAGCCGGCCTCGGCGGACGGGCTCACTTCGGTCGGCGTCGCCGTCACCACCGACAAGACCGCCACCAGCGCGTTCGAGCGGCTCGGCATCGACGTGCGCTGGCTCAGCTGCACCGCGACCATCCGCGGCCGCGGCAACCCGCCCGGGGGCGCGACCGGAACCCCGTCACCCGGCGGATCCGCCGCCGTCGACTGCAGGGGCGAGACCGACGCCGGCGGCGACATCCGCATCACGGGCAAGGTGACCGATGAGCGCGCGGGCAGGTGCGTACGCGGAGATCTGACCGCCAGGATCGACGGCAAGATCGCCTTCCAGGCCACCATGCTCGGCAACTGCGACGGTGCGGCTGCACCCACCCCGACCCGCTCCCACCGCCCGACGAGCGCGCCGCGCCCCACCGCCACCGGGACCGTCACCCCCAGGCCTCCCGTCACTCCGCCCGTCACGGTCACGGCCACCGTGACCGTGACCGCGGATCCGTCGTCGGCGAAGTGATCCGGTCGAGCGGTCCAAAACCCCTGTCCGGGAGGCCCAGCGCTGCTTAGGGTGATCGAATGACGCACCCTGCCTACCTCCGGTTTCCGCATCTCCACCGCGAGTTGATCGTCTTCACGGCCGAGGACGACGTCTGGGCCGCGCCGCTCGACGGCGGCCGCGCGTGGCGCGTCAGCGCCGACAACATGCCGGTGTCCCACCCGAGGATCTCGCCCGACGGGGCGCACATCGCATGGACCTCGTACCGGGACGGTGCCCCCGAGGTCCATGCCGCGCCGCTCGACGGCGGCCCGTCGGACCGCCTGACCCACTGGGGCAGTTACAGGACGTCGGTCCGCGGCTGGACCCCCGACGGACAGGTCCTCGCGCTCACCACCCACGGCCAGGCGTCGCTGCGCCGCACCTGGGCACGGGCAGTGCCGCTCGACGGCGGGCCAGGCTCCGCCTTGCCGTACGGGCCCGTCGGCGATGTGGCCTTCGGTCCGCGGACCCTGCTGCTGTCGGCCACGATGGGCCGTGAGGCCGCCGCCTGGAAGCGCTACCGAGGCGGCACGGCAGGAAAGTTGTGGATCGAGCGGGACGAGGGCCCGGGCGACGACGGGGAGTTCGTACGCCTCCACGACGACCTCGACGGGAACATCGAGTGCCCGCTATGGGTCGGCGAGCGGATCGCTTTCCTGTCCGATCACGAGGGCGTCGGGGCGCTGTACTCGTCCCTGCCCGACGGATCGGATCTGCGCCGCCACACCCCGGCCGAGGGCTTCTACGCCCGCCACGCCGCCACCGACGGCACCCGGGTCGTGTACACCTCGGCGGGTGAACTGTGGCTCCTGGACGACCTGGACGCCGCCGAGCCGCGCCGCCTGGACGTCCGGCTAGGCGGCCAGCGCATCGACATGCGTCCCCGCCCTCTCCCGGCCGAGCACTACCTGGGTACCGCGGCTCCCGACCACACCGCCCGAGGCAGCGCCGTCGAGATCCGCGGCGGTATCCACTGGGTCACCCACCGCGAGGGGCCCGCCCGCGCGCTGGCCGCGCAGCCCGGCGTTCGGGGCAGGCTGCCGCGCACCTTCCGCGTGGACGGCGAGGAGCACGTGGTCTGGGTGACCGACGCCGAGGGGGAGGACGCCCTGGAGTTCGCCCCGGCGACCGGGCCCGCCGCCGGCGCCCCGCCGCGCAGGCTCGCCGCGGGCCGCCTCGGCCGCGTACTGAGCCTCGCCGTCGCGCCGGACGGCAGCCGCGCCGCCGTCGCCTCGCACGACGGCCGCGTGCTGCTCGTCGAGCGTGAGTCGGGCGAGGTGCGCGAGGTCGACCGCAGCGAGCACGGTGACGCCGACGGCCTTGTCTTCTCGCCCGACTCCGGCTGGCTCGCCTGGTCGCACCCCGGCCCGAACCCGCTGCGCCAGATCAAGCTCGCCCACACCTCGGATCTGACCGTCTCCGAGGCGACGCCGCTGCGGTTCGCCGACTTCCAGCCCGCGTTCACGCTCGACGGCAAGCATCTGGCGTTCCTGTCCGAGCGGGCCTTCGACCCGGTCTACGACACCCATGTCTTCGATCTGGCCTTCGTCGGCGGCTGCCGTCCGCATCTGATCACGCTGGCCGCCGCCACCCCCTCGCCCTTCGGTCCGCAGCGCCACGGCCGGGCCTTCGACGCGGACGACGACAAGGACCAGCAGCAGGGCGGCGACGAGAACGGCGTGCCCGTGACCCGTATCGACCTCGACGGGCTCGCCGACCGCATAGTGCCCTTCCCCGTCGAGGCCGCCCGCTACTCGACACTGCGCGCGGCCAAGGACGGACTGCTGTGGCTGCGCCATCCGCTGCGCGGCGTCCTCGGCACCACCCGGGCCACGCCCGACGACCCGTGGCCGCAGACCTCGCTGGAGCGCTACGACCTCGCCGAGCTGCGTGTCGAGGAGCTCTGCTCGGACGCCGACGACTTCCGGGTCAGCGGCGACGGCAAGCGGGTGCTGCTGCACACGGACGGCAAGCTCAAGGTGGTACCGAGCGACCGCAGGGCCTCGTCGGACGAGGACAGCGACACCAACATCACCGTCGATCTGGCCCGGGTGCGCGCCACGGTCGACCCCGGTGCCGAATGGCGGCAGATGTACGCCGAGGCCGGCCGGCTGATGCGCGACCACTTCTGGCGTGAAGACCTCGGCGGTGTCGACTGGGACGGTGTGCTCGAGCGCTACCGTCCGGTCCTGGACCGTGTCTCCACCCACGACGACCTGGTGGACCTGCTCTGGGAGGTGCAGGGCGAACTCGGCACCTCCCACGCGTACGTCACCCCGCGCGGCGGACAAGGCGACCGCTCCACCCGGCAGGGGCTGCTCGGCGCCGACATCTCCCGTGCCGAGGACGGGATGTGGCGCATCGACCGGATCCTGCCGTCCGAGACGTCCGACCCCGACGCGCACTCCCCGCTCGCGGCGCCGGGCGTCGCGCTGCGGGCCGGCGATGCGCTGCTCGCCGTCGACGGTCTCCCGGTGGACCCGGTCACCGGGCCGGGACCGCTGCTCGTGGGCGCGGCGGGCAAGCCCGTCGAGCTCACCGTCTCCCCGGCGGGGGGCGGCGATCCGCGGCACGCCGTCGTCGTCCCGCTCGCCGACGAGGAGCCCTTGCGCTACCACGCCTGGGTCGCCGACCGGCGGGCGTACGTCCACGAGAAGTCCGGCGGCCGCCTCGGTTATCTGCACGTCCCCGACATGCAGGCGCCCGGCTGGGCCCAGATCCACCGCGATCTGCGGGTCGAGGTGGCGAGGGAGGGGCTGGTCGTGGACGTACGGGAGAACCGCGGCGGTCACACGTCGCAGCTCGTCATCGAGAAACTGGCACGCCGGATCGTCGGCTGGAACCGGCCGCGCGGAGAGCAGCCGTACAGCTATCCGCTGGACGCTCCGCGTGGTCCGGTCGTGGCGGTGGCCAACGAGTTCTCCGGCTCGGACGGCGACATCGTCAACGCCGCGATCAAGGCGCTGGGCATCGGCCCGGTGGTGGGCACGCGCACCTGGGGCGGTGTGATCGGTATCGACAGCCGCTACCGGCTCGTCGACGGCACGCTGGTGACGCAGCCCAAGTACGCCTTCTGGCTGGAGGGTTACGGCTGGGACGTGGAGAACCGGGGCGTCGACCCGGATGTCGAGGTGGTGACCACGCCCCAGGACTACGCGGCAGGCCGCGACCCGCAACTGGACGAGGCGGTCCGGATGGCCCTGGCGGCCTTGACGGAGAACCCGGCGCGGACCCCGCCGGACATGCCGTAGCCCGACGGAGTCCGGGTGCAAGGGGCTCGCGTCTGCGGGGCACGGCCGGTTCCGGGGCGCGCGTCTGCCGGCACGGCCCGGTCCGGGGGCGCGCGCCCCCGGGCATCACCCGGCCCGGGGCGGGCCGGGTGACCTGCCCCGGCCGATACGATGCCGTCGGAAGCGATCACACCAAGGAGGCTCGGGTCATGGCGGGAGAACCGCAGGCGGACTGCCTGTTCTGCAAGATCGTCGCCGGGGAGGTGCCGGCCACCGTGGTGCGCGAGACCGGGACCACGGTCGCCTTCCGCGACATCAATCCCCAGGCCCCGACCCATGTCCTGGTCATTCCCAAGGCCCACTACAAGGACGCTGCCGCGCTCGCCGCCGCCGAGCCCCAGCTGGTCGCCGATGTGCTGCGGGAGGCGGGCGAGGTCGCCGCCGAGGACAAGGTCGTCGACACCGGGTACCGCGTCGTGTTCAACACCGGTACCGGCGCGGGCCAGACCGTCTTCCACGCCCACGCCCATGTGCTGGGCGGCCGTGGTCTCCAGTGGCCTCCGGGGTAACCGACCTTGTCCGTACGTGAATTGTTCGTGCTCGGCACCGCCAGCCAGGTTCCCACCCGGCACCGCAACCACAACGGCTATCTGCTGCGCTGGGACGGCGAAGGCATCCTCTTCGACCCGGGCGAGGGCACCCAGCGCCAGATGCTGCGTGCCGGGGTGTCCGCGCACGACATCAACCGGATCTGCATCACGCACTTCCACGGCGACCACTCCCTCGGGCTCGCGGGAGTGATCCAGCGGATCAATCTCGACCGGGTCCCGCACCAGGTCAGCGCGCACTATCCGGCGAGCGGGGAGCACTTCTTCGACCGGCTGCGGTACGCGACGGCCTACCGCGAGACCGTGCGGCTCGACCAGGTCCCGGTCGCCGCCGACGGCGTGCTCGCGCGCACTCCCTCGTACACCCTCGAGACCCACAGGCTCTCGCACCCCGTCGAGTCGTACGGCTACCGGCTCGTCGAACCGGACGGCCGCCGGATGCTCCCCGAGAAGCTCGCCTTGCACGGCATCAAGGGCCCGGACGTGGGGCGGCTGCAGCGTGACGGTGCACTCGGCGGCATCACGCTCGACGACGTCAGTGAGGTCCGCAGGGGGCAGCGGTTCGCGTTCGTGATGGACACCCGCCTGTGCGATGGCGTCCACGCGCTGGCCCAGGGCTGCGACATGCTTGTCATCGAGTCCACGTTCCTCGACGAGGACGAGGAGCTGGCCACCGAGCACGGTCATCTGGCGGTAGGTCAGGCCGCCCGGGCGGCACGGGACGCGGGTGTGCGGCACCTGGTGCTGACCCACTTCTCGCAGCGCTACAGCGTGCCGGGAGCGGCCGGTGAGGCACCCGGGGCCGAGTTCGAACGGCAGGCTCGCGCGGCCGGGTTCGAGGGTGAGCTCACCGTTGCCCAGGATCTGTGGCGCATCCGCGTGCCCAAGAGGTCCTGAGGCCCCACCCTCCTAGAGTGGGCACATGCCCTTCCCCAAGGCCGAACTTCACCTTCATATCGAAGGAACCCTGGAACCCGAGCTCGCCTTCGCGCTCGCCGCGCGCAATGGCGTCGTGCTGCCGTTCGCGGACACCGACGAGCTGCGCCGCGCGTATCTCTTCAAGGATCTGCAGTCGTTCCTCGACCTGTACTACGCACTGATGGCGGTGTTGCGCACCGAGGACGACTTCGCCGCGCTCGCCGACGCCTACCTCGCGCGGGTGGCCACGCAGGGTGTACGGCACGCGGAGATCTTTTTCGACCCCCAGGCGCACACCTCCCGCGGTGTCGCCTTCGGCACGGTTGTCGAGGGTCTGGCCCGCGCACTGGAGCGCGCCGAGGAGCGGCACGGGATCTCCACCCGGCTGATCATGTGCTTCCTGCGCGACGAGTCGGCGGAATCCGCGATGCGGACACTCGAGGCCGCGAAGCCGTATCTGGACCGGATCACAGGGGTCGGACTCGACTCCGCGGAGGTCGGGCATCCGCCGTCGAAGTTCCGCGAGGTGTACGAGGCGGCGGCCGCGCTGGGGCTGCGCAGGGTCGCGCACGCGGGCGAGGAGGGTCCGCCGGCGTACATCGTCGAGGCCCTGGACCTCCTCGGCGTCGAGCGCATCGACCACGGTCTGCGCTGCATGGAGGACCCGGAGCTGGTGGAGCGGCTGGTGCGGGAGCGGATTCCACTCACCCTGTGCCCGCTGTCGAACGTACGGCTGCGGGTGATCGATGTGCTGGAGGAGCATCCGCTGGCGCGGATGATGCAGGCCGGCCTGATGTGCACCGTCAACTCCGACGACCCGGCCTACTTCGGCGGCTACATCGGGGACACGTTCCACGCCGTGCGCGAGGCGCTGGACCTCGGCAACGAGCAGCTGCGCGAGCTGGCCCGGAATTCGTTCCTGGCGTCGTTCCTCGAGGACGACGAGGAGCGGCGGGCGGCGCTCCTGGCCGAGGTCGAGGCGTACGACTTCGAGCGCGACAGGTAGGCCGCACGGAACGGGGCCCGGACCGGCCGCCTGATCGGCCGGTCCGGGGGCTCGGTGGTGGCGCGGTCAGCGTGCGGACGGGCCGGTCCAGTTCGCCGGCACATGAGCGATCCGCACCCGCTGCGGGTGGTCGCCGACCGCGACGGTCGCCACCTTCCTGCCGGTCGCGAAGTCGATCGCGGTGACACTGTCGGCTCCGCTCTCGGAGATGACACAGGACATGCCGTCACCGCTCACCGTCGCCCAGTACGGCTTCGACGCGGTCACCGGCGGGCTCTCCCGGAGCGAGGCCCGGTCGACGATCGTCGCGTAGTCGTCCATCGTCCCGGCGACGCACAGCTTGTCGCCCCTGGGGCTCATGGACATGCCGTGGTGGCGGGAGTCGTTGACCCAGGTGGTGCGGTCCTCGCTGGTCGCCGGGTTCCTGGGGAGCGTCTTCACCCGGGTGATCCGATCGGCGGCGACGTCGTACTCGACGAAGCCGTGGAAGAACGACACCTGGAAGTAGAGCGTCGACTCGTCGGGGGTGAAGGCGACCGGCCGGACCGCGTCCGACAGGTCCGAGCGGCCGAAGGCGTCGAGCCGCCGGCGCATGTCGATGACCTTGACCTGCCGGAAGGTTTTCGTATCCACGACGGTGATACGGCGGTCGCCCTTCGTCCGGTCCCAGAACGGGTCGTCGAGGGCGGTGTTGACCTCGCCGATGGACATGTTCCACAGATACCTGCCGCCGTCGGTGAAGACGTTCTCGTGCGGCTTGTCCCCGGTCTTGAACGACCCGACCTGCTCACCGGTGGCGATGTCGAGGACATGCACGGTGTTGGAGGTCGAGGCGGAGACGGCGACACGGGTGCCGTCGGGCGAGACGGCCATGTGGTCGGAGCGGTAACCCGACACCGGAAAACGCCAGTTGATCCCGCCGGTTGCCAGATCGATCGAGACGACATCGGCGAAGCTCGGCCGGGAGACGACCATGGCCGACCCGTCGGGGGTCGCGTACATGTCGTCGACGAACTGGTCGTGGCCCTCGCCCGGGCCCTGCCGGATGCCGAGGAAGAAGGCGAGCTTGACCGGGTTGAGGTAGATCTCGGCAAGCCGCCGGTCCTTGTCCGGGATGACGTTGACCCGGCCGATCCTCGCGAAGTCGCCGCCGGACTTGATGACATCGGCCGTGCCGTCCCAGTTGTTGCCCACGAACATCACCTCCCGCAGCCCGGCGGAGTGCTCGTCGCTCGTGGACGCGGCGGCCGCGGTGACGGTACCCGCGACGGCCATGGTGAGTGCGGTGGCGAGGCAGCCGAGGACCCGCCTGGTGCTGGAGTCGGACATCGTCGTTCCTTCCACGGGCGGCCCGACAGGCACCGGGCACAGTCTGAATACGGGCGCGTTCAGATTGGGCGACCTGGAAAGTAGCGACGAGTGGCACACTCCACAAGACTTCGGGCACGGAAAAATGAGCCCGATCGACGGAGGGAGGGGCCGGTGGCGGGCAGGCTCAGACAACCGACCGGCCGATACGCGGGCAAGTCGGCCGAGGAACGGCAGGCCGAGCGGCGCCGGCGGTTCCTGGACGCCGGACTTGAGCTGTTCGGCGACAGCCCGGGCTACCGGGCGACCACCGTCGCGGCACTGAGCGAGGCCGCCGGTCTGTCGACGCGGCAGTTCTACGAGGAGTTCCGGACCCTCGAGGAGGTGCTCGCCACACTGCACCTCCAGGTCAACGACTGGGCCGAGGAGGCGGCGTTGGCCGCGCTCGCGGACGCGGCGGACCTGCCGCTGGCCCAGCGGGCCGCCGCGGTCTTTCGCGCGTACGCGGCGAATGTGACCGGTGACCCGCGGCGTATCCGGATCACGTTCATCGAAATCGTCGGCGTCAGCCCGCAGCTGGAGCGGCAACGCCTGGCCCGGCGCGCCCGCTGGGTCGACTTCATCTGCGCCGAGGCGGCAGCTGCGGCCGAACGGGGCGAGGCGGAGCCGCGCGACCACCGGATCGCGGCAACGGCGTTCATCGGCAGTGTGAACGGCCTGCTGCACGACTGGACCGCGGGCTGGGTGGACGCGACGCTCGACCGACTGGTCGACGAACTGGTCCGGATGCTGCTGGGGATCCTGCACCCGGTCGCCCTCCACCCGGGGGAGACGGCAGGGCGTTGACGCGGGGCTTTTGGGGCGGGCCCCCGGTTCCTCGGGGTCGGGGCGGTCCGGACGTGCGATGTCGTGTCTCCCGGTGCCCTGATCCGCGACGGGCCGCGGCTCCGGCGGCGCGGGGGCCCGGTGCGTCCCCGATCGGGCAGACTGGCTTGAAGCTGCACCACGTACGGGAGCGCACGGTGACCACTCGCGACGATGAGCACATTCGGCAAGCGGCCTGTCTGGACCCTCTGGGCGCACTGCGGACCCCGGCCGATCCGCCCTGCGACGTCTATCTCAGCGGCAATGTCTTCCTGGACATCATCTTCACCGGCCTCGATTCCGCCCCCGTGCGTGGCACCGAGTCCTGGGCCCGCGGTATGGGATCGAGCCCCGGCGGCGTGGCCAACATGGCGACCGCTCTCGCCCGGCTCGGACTGCACACCTCTCTCGCCGCGGCCTTCGGCGACGACCACTACGGCGAGTACTGCTGGGACGCCCTCGAGCAGGGCGAAGGGATCGACCTCTCGCTCTCCCGGACCGTGCCCGGCTGGCACTCACCGGTCACCGTCTCCATGGCGTACGAGGGGGAGCGGACCATGGTGTCCCACGGCCACGAGGCGCCGCCGCCCGAGCCCGCCCCCGACTGCCCGCCGCCCGCCCGTGCCGCGATCGCCGCCCTCACCCCCGGCACCCGCGCCGAGTGGATCGCCCAGGCCGCCCGTAGAGGCACCCGTGTCTTCGCGGACGTCGGCTGGGACGAGACGGGCCGCTGGGACCTCCGTGACCTCGCCGACCTCGAGCACTGCGAGGCCTTCCTGCCCAACGCCGAGGAGGCCATGCGCTACACCCGCACGGACTGCCCGCGCGCCGCAGCCCATGCGCTGACCGAGTACGTCCCGCTCGCCGTCGTCACGCTGGGCGCGGAGGGCGCGTACGCGGTCGACGGGGCCACCGGCGAGAGCGCGGAGGTTCCTGCGATCGATGTGGAGGCGCTGGACCCGACCGGCGCCGGCGACGTGTTCGTGGCGGGCTTCGTCACCGGCACCCTGGCGCGCTGGCCGCTCGCCGACCGGCTCGCGTTCGCCGGGCTGACCGCCGCACTGTCGGTGCAGGAGTTCGGCGGATCGCTGTCCGCACCGGGCTGGTCGGAGATCGCGGCCTGGTGGCAGCGTGTCCAGGGCTTCTCGGACCAGGACCCGGCGGCGCTGCGCCGGTACGCCTTCCTGGAGTCCCTGCTGCCTGCACGGGCCAGGCCCTGGCCTCTGCGCCGGGCGGTCCCGACGATCGGCTTCGGTCGCTCCGCCTGACGGCACGGGCGGCACCCGGTCCGGGGCACGCCCAGCCCTCGCCCGGCCACCGCGCCGTCCCATGGGCCCCGCCCGGAAAAGCCCTCGGTCTTGTCGGTGTCAGGTCGTACCCTTGGTGCCCAGAGGTTGTCGAGCGGCGAGAACCCCGCAACGGGAGGTATGTGCAGGCCACAGAGCCGGCCCATGACTCAGACACCGAACGCCCAGACCCGTCCCCTGCGCGCCGCGGGCGCGGCGGAACCCCCAGCGCCGGGGCAGGCGCGAGCCCACTTCACCGTTCCCGCCAAGCATCCGATGGTGACGGTGCTCGGCTCGGGCGATGCCCTGTTGCGTGTGATCGAGAAGGCTTTCCCGGCGGCCGACATCCATGTCCGGGGCAATGAGGTCAGCGCGGTGGGCGACGCGGTGGAAGTCACCCTGATCCAGCGCCTGTTCGACGAGATGATGCTCGTGCTCCGCACCGGGCAGCCGATGACGGAGGACGCAGTGGAACGCTCGATCGCCATGCTCAAGGCGGCCGAGGACGGCACCGCTGACGCCGGCGCCGAGACCCCGGCCGAGGTGCTCACCCAGAACATCCTCTCCAGTCGCGGTCGCACCATCCGCCCCAAGACGCTCAACCAGAAGCGCTACGTCGACGCGATCGACAAGCACACCGTGGTCTTCGGCATCGGCCCGGCCGGTACGGGCAAGACGTACCTCGCCATGGCCAAGGCCGTGCAGGCGCTGCAGTCCAAGCAGGTCAACCGCATCATCCTGACCAGGCCCGCCGTCGAGGCGGGGGAGCGGCTCGGCTTCCTGCCGGGCACGCTGTACGAGAAGATCGACCCGTATCTGCGCCCGCTGTACGACGCACTGCACGACATGCTCGACCCCGACTCCATCCCGAGGCTGATGGCCGCGGGCACCATCGAGGTCGCGCCCCTTGCATATATGCGTGGGCGTACGCTCAATGATGCGTTCATCATCCTCGACGAGGCGCAGAACACGAACCCCGAGCAGATGAAGATGTTCCTGACGAGGCTCGGTTTCGACTCGAAGATCGTCATCACGGGAGACGTCACCCAGGTGGACCTTCCGGGCGGCACGAAGAGCGGTCTGCGCCAGGTCCGGGACATCCTGGACGGTGTCGAGGACGTGCACTTCTCGTTGCTCACCTCCCAGGATGTCGTACGGCACAAGCTCGTCGGCCGTATCGTCGACGCGTACGAGGAGTACGACAGCCGAAACGGGAAGTAGAACAGCCGCACTATGTCGATCGACGTCAACAACGAGTCCGGAACCGAGGTCGACGAGCAGGCGATCCTCGACGTCGCCCGCTACGCGCTCGCGCGGATGCGTATCCACCCGCTCTCCGAACTCTCGGTGATCGTCGTGGACGCCGACGCCATGGAACAGCTGCACATCCAGTGGATGGACCTGCCCGGTCCGACCGATGTCATGTCCTTCCCGATGGACGAGCTGCGCCCGCCGGTCAAGGACGACGAGGAGCCCCCGCAGGGGCTCCTCGGTGACATCGTGCTCTGCCCCGAGGTCGCCAAGAGGCAGGGCGAAGAGGCGCCGACGCAGCACTCCATGGACGAGGAGCTCCAGCTCCTGACCGTCCACGGGGTGCTGCATCTGCTCGGGTACGACCATGAGGAGCCCGACGAGAAGGCCGAGATGTTCGGTCTGCAGGCGGCGATCGTCGACGGCTGGCGGGCGGAGAAGGGCCTGAGCGGTCCCTCCCCGGCGCCGACCGTCTCATGACCATCCAACTGATCATCGGTGCCGTGGCGCTGGTCGTCGTCGCATGGCTGGCGGCCTGCGCGGAGGCCGGTATCGCCCGCGTCTCCAGCTTCCGTGCCGCCGAGGCCGTACGGTCAGGGCGCCGCGGCGCGGACAAGCTGGAACAGGTCGCGGCCGACCCCACCCGGTATCTCAACGTCGCGCTGCTGGTGCGGGTGGCCTGCGAGATGGCCGCGGGGGTACTGGTCACCTACGCCTGCCTCGAGGAGTTCGAGGAGACCTGGACGGCACTGCTCGTCGCCATCGCCGTGATGGTGCTCGTCAGCTATGTCGCCGTCGGCGTCTCCCCGCGCACCATCGGCCGCCAGCACCCGCTGAACACGGCCACCGCCTCCGCGTACGTCCTGCTGCCGCTGGCCAGGGTGATGGGCCCGATCCCCCAGCTGCTGATCCTCATCGGCAACGCGCTGACGCCCGGAAAGGGTTTCCGCAAGGGCCCGTTCGCGAGCGAGGCCGAGCTGCGGGCCATGGTCGACCTCGCCGAGCAGGAGTCGCTGATCGAGGACGAAGAGCGCCGGATGGTGCACTCGGTCTTCGAGCTCGGCGACACCCTCGTGCGCGAGGTGATGGTCCCGCGCACCGACCTGGTGTGCATCGAGCGGTTCAAGACCATCCGCCAGGCGCTGACCCTGGCGCTGCGTTCCGGCTTCTCCCGTATCCCCGTCACCGGGGAGAACGAGGACGACATCGTCGGCGTCGTCTATCTCAAGGACCTGGTCCGCAAGACGCACATCAACCGCGACGCGGAGACCGATCTGGTCTCCACGGCGATGCGGCCCGCAGTGTTCGTGCCCGACACCAAGAACGCCGGTGACCTGCTGCGCGAGATGCAGCAGAAGCGCAACCACGTCGCCGTTGTCATCGACGAGTACGGCGGCACCGCCGGCATCGTGACGATCGAGGACATCCTCGAGGAGATCGTCGGCGAGATCACCGACGAGTACGACCGCGAGCTGCCGCCGGTCGAGGAACTCGGCGGCGGACGCTTCCGCGTCACCGCCCGGCTCGACATCGGCGACCTGGGCGAGCTGTACGGGATGGACGAACTCGACGACGAGGACGTGGAGACGGTCGGCGGACTGCTCGCCAAGGCGCTCGGCCGCGTCCCGATCGCGGGCGCGCGCGCCGTGGTGGACCTGCCGGACGGCCGGGCACTGCGGCTGACGGCGGAGTCCTCGGCCGGCCGACGGAACAAGATCGTCACGGTCCTCGCGGAACCGGTGGAGAAGGAAGCCGAGAGGGACACCGCGGGATGAGGACGATGGACGCACAGCGGCTGAGGGCCTTCTGTCTCGGATTCAACGGCGCGGCCGAGGAGTTCCCGTTCGGCCCGCAGGTGTCCGTCTTCAAGGTCCTGGGCAAGATGTTCGCCCTCAGCGCGCTGGACGCCACGCCGCTGAGCGTCAACCTCAAGTGCGAGCCGGAGATCGCGGTGCAGCTGCGGGCCGACCATCCGGCGATCGTCCCCGGCTACCACATGAGCAAGCGTCACTGGAACACGGTCACCGTCGGTGAGCTCCCGGAGAAGATGGTCCGGGAGCTCATCGAGGATTCGTACGACCTGGTCGTGGCGGGCCTTCCGAAGGCGGAACGGCTGCGGCTCGACCGGGCGTGACGCGCCTGGGGGTCCGGGGCAAAGCCCCGGACTCACGGCCGTGCCCGGTTCAACGCCGTGCCCGGCGCAGGCCGAGCCCGACCAGGACTGCGGCCGCGATCACGATCGCCGCGTCCACGGCGAGCACCTGGCGGACTCCGTCCAGCAGTGTGCCCTGCGTCGTCGCCAGCACACCCAGCAGCGGAATGCCGATGGTGATGCCCACCTGCTGGGTCGTGGTGACCAGGCCGGTCGCCAGCCCCTGCTCCTCGTCCGGCACACCCGAGGTCACCGTCAGTCCGTACGAGATGATCGCGCCCAGATGGCACATGCTCGCCAGCGATACGCCCGCGGTGGCCACCAGCGCACCCGACTCGGCGCCCACCCCGAGCAGCGCCGCGACGAACAGGCCCTGGCCAAGGAGTGAGAACACCAGGGTCCGCCGGGCACCGAACCTGCCGATCACCCGGGGCGCGAGCGTGCCCGCGGCGACGGAGAGCAGCCCCTGGACGCCGAAGACCAGTCCCGTGCGGAACGCCGACAGACCGAGGGTCTCCTGGAGGTAGAGGGTGAGGACGAACACGACCGTGCTCATCATCGAGAAGGTGACCAGACCGCCCAGATTGCCCCACGCCACCGTGGGCCGGCGCAGCATCGGCAGCGAGACCAGCGGTGCGTCGCTGCGGGACTCCACGATGACGAAGGCGATCAGCAGGACGACTCCGGCGGCCAGCGTGACCAGGACGTCGGCCCCGCCGAAGCCGCGGTCGGCCGCCGTGGACAGGGCGTAGATCAGCGCGAGCAGACCGCCGGTGACCGTGACCGCGCCGGGTACGTCCAGCCGCGGCCGCTCGGGGAGGTGGGCACCCTCACGGGGGAGTGGCCCCGGCAGAAGCCCCGGGGCCAGGGGCAGCACGATCAGTGTGAAGACCACCAGCAGTGCCATCGTGGAGCGCCAGCCGAGGGTGTCGGTCATCACCCCGCCCAGCACCATGCCGATCGTGAAGCCGAGCGAGAGCAGGGTGCCGCTGATGCCCAGTGCCCGGTCGCGCTGGGGCCCTTCGGGGAAGGTCGTGGTGAGCAAGGACATACCGGTGGGCACGATGACGGCCGCGCCGAGCCCCTGCAGTGCGCGCCCGGCGAGGAACGAGGCGGGATTCCAGGCCAGCGCCGCCAGCAGGGAGGCAGCGCCGAAGACGGCGAGTCCCGCGAGGAACAGCCGCCGGCGTCCGTACAGATCGGCGATCCGGCCGAAGAGCAGCAGGAATCCGCCGGCCGGCAGCGCGAAGGCGGTGACCGCCCACTGCAGCGCGGACCGGTCGAGACCCAGGTCCTTGCCGAGGTCGGGCAGGGCCACATTGAGTACGGAGAAGTCGAGGGCGACCATGAACTGTGCTGCGCACAGCACGAAGAGGATCAGTCGGGCGCGGCGGTCGAGCCGCGGCGGCGCGGCCGCGTGGGCGGCCGGCAGCCCGGTGGTGGAGGTGTCGACAGGC
The DNA here is from genome assembly GCF_042888425.1 of Streptomyces sp. NPDC002889. Lineage (NCBI taxonomy): Bacteria > Bacillati > Actinomycetota > Actinomycetes > Kitasatosporales > Streptomycetaceae > Streptomyces > Streptomyces sp. NPDC002889. Next base: position 44,575 of record NZ_JBIAPT010000012.1, on the reverse strand, counting down.
ATGGTCCACACTCTCCGGCGGCCCAAGCAGCGCTGGGGAGCGGGAACTTATCCTGTTGGCCGCACCACCAGACTGACCAACAGGGGGAGTACGTGGCCAGGTCGGCCGAGCAGGACGCGATGAAGGCGCACCGCCTCGGCGAGCTGCGCGAGTTCCTGATGAGCAGGCGCGCACGGGTCAGCCCGGCCGAGGCGGGCCTGCCGGACGGCGGGGGCCGCCGCCGTACGCCGGGGCTGCGCCGGGAGGAGGTCGCCGTCCTCGCGGGTGTCGGCGTCTCCTGGTACCAGTGGCTGGAGCAGGGGCGGGACATCACCGTGTCGCCCCAGGTCCTCGACTCCGTGGGCCGCGTTCTCAGACTCAGCAGCACCGAGCGCCGCCACCTGTACGTACTGGCCGGGCTCAACCCGCCCGCGCCCGAAGTGGAGCCGGGCGACCAGGACATGTGCGCCGGGCTGCGGCGCCTGATCGACGCCTGGATGCCGTATCCCGCCCACATCATGGACGTGTACTGGAACACGGTCATCCACAACGACGCGGCGGCCATGGTGCTCGGTATGCGCCCCGACAACGTCCAGAACTGTCTGATCGCGTTCTTCACCGATCCTATCTACCGCTCCATGCAAGCAGGTTGGGAGGAGATCGCACCGCTGGTCGTCGCACAGTTCCGTGCTGCCTGCTCCGAATGCCCCGACGACGAGGGCTTTCAGGCGGTGGTGGAGGAGGCGAGGGCGGCGAGCGAGGAGTTCACGGCCCTGTGGGAGCGGCGTGACATCGCGCCCGGGGGTCAGCTGCGCAAGGAGATGCGTCATCCGCTGGTCGGGCGGCTGCTGGTGGAGTCGACCCAGCTGCGTGTCCCGGCGCGGCCGGATCTGACGATCGTGATGCATACGCCGGTGTCCGACGCGGACACGGACACCGCGGCGAAGCTCCAGTGGCTGGCGAGCCCGGCGGGCCGGCGGGGGTCGATGTATCCGGTGGCGGGATGACTAGTTGATCTGTGTATTGTCTGTGCCCGTCATCAGGGGAGGGGGGAAGCTCCCCGCTGAGCATTCCATTTCAGGGGAGTTATTCACTCATGCGTACCCGTATGCGCCGTGGCGTTGCCGCCGCTCTGACTGTTTCCGCCTTGTGCTTCACGGCTGCGGCCTGTGGTGGCGAGGACGAGAAGAAGCCCGCCGCTGCCGGCGAGAAGGGCAAGGACAAGGGCTCCGAGGAGAAGCCGGCGGAGGCGCCCACCACGCCGCTGACCGCCGAGCAGCTGAAGGCCGCGACCCTCGAGGCCAAGGACCTGCCGGCCGGCTGGACGGCCAAGAAGGCCCCTGCCGACGACTCGAAGGCGCCGAAGGCGGACAAGCCCGAGTGCCAGCCGATCGCCAACATGATGGCCGGGACGCTCGAGGGCTCCACCGCGGGTCCGAGCATGGAGTTCTCGACCAAGGGCGAGAAGCAGAACCTCGCCGAGCAGGTCTTCACCTTCGAGGGCACCGGCGCCGCGGACTACACCAAGGCCATCGGCACCGCGCTGGAGACCTGTACCACTGTCAGCTTCACCGACGAGGGCGAGAAGACCGACCTCAAGATCGAGAAGCTGGCGGCTCCGAAGGCCGGTGAGGAGTCGCACACCTTCACCATGACAATGACCCTGAAGGAGCTGGGCTTCGAGATGAAGATCAGCATGCTGGTCGCCCGCCAGGGCACCGGCGTCGTCCGCGCCGCGTACATGCCGGGTCAGGACCCGGCGGCCGTCAAGGCGTTCGACGACCTGGTCACGCGCATGGGCAGCAAGCTCGTCAAGGGTGTCCAGGGCTGACAGCCCGCCTGACGTACCCAGACCGGCCGCCCGGATCCGATCCGGGCGGCCGATCTATGCTCGGGGCATGACGCAGAGCACCGACCTCGGCCCCGAGGACCGCAAGATCATCACGCTGGCGCGCAGCGCCCGGGCCCGCAACGCGGTGCCCGAGGGCGCCGCCGTGCGCGACGAGACCGGACGCACATATGTCGCGGGGACCGTGGCCCTGGACTCACTGAAGCTCAGCGCGCTGCAGACCGCCGTCGCGATGGCCGTCGCGAGCGGCGCACAGTCCCTGGAGGCCGCGGCCGTCGTCGCCGACATCGACGCGGTCACGGATGCGGACCGCGCGGCGGTACGGGACCTGGGTGGCGCCGGGACTCCGGTGCTGCTGGCCGGGCCGGACGGGACGCTTCGGGCGACGGTGCAGGCCGGCTGACCGTTTGCGTGCGCAGGAGCGCACGGTGAGGGCATCCGTACGGCGGGAGCGCACGGGTGAGGGCATCCGTACGGCGGGAGCGCGCTGTGACGTGATCCGTGTGGCAGGAGCGCAGGCATCTGCGCGTGGACGGTGAAACAGGCGTTACAGGACCGGCGCTGTCTTACCCGTGGTGCCGGTTCGCCCCTTGACCTGCGGAAACCGGGATCTTGACAGTATCTGATGGGCCATCAGTCGGTGTGTTTCGATTCCATTGACTTCTTCCGGCCCCCGCCCGTCAATGGCCCTCGCCGCCGCGGAAGAGCCGCCGCGTCCGCACTCATCGGTTGTCAGAAGGGGGCAGTCATGCCTTCAGCCGCCCCAAGATCCCCGAGATCCACCGGCCCCAGGCGCCGTTGGACCGCTGTACTGGGGGTCCTCGCACTGGTCGTGGGCGCGACCGCGCTCGCCGCACCTGCCCGGGCGCTCGTCGCGGCCGCCGCTCCGGTGGACTTCGCGACTCACTGCGTACCGCCGCCCATCGCCGGTATCCCGCCCATCGACGGCACCACGACCGCACAGATCGCCGTCGACAAAGCCACCCCCAAGGTGGGTGACACCGTCACCGTCACCTACACCGTCACCAAGCCGGCCGCCAGCAACCCGGTCGATCTCGCACTGCCGGCCGACATCATGACGCCCAGCGGCAAGGTCACCCTCGGCGGTGCCCAGCCCGGCAGCGTCACGGTCACCGGCCCGAAGAAGAATCCGCCCGTACCCGGCAAGGGCGCCTTCCCGGCGTTCTCGATGACCGGCACGTTCACGGTCACCAAGCCGGGGTCGATCACCCTCTCACCCGGCGACTACAACATCCACACCAGCTACATCATGGAGCTGGACACCCCCTGCACGGTCACCGATCCGCCCGCGCCGGTCTCCGAGACGATCACCGCGACGGAGCAGCCGGGCGCGAACGAGCGCTCCATCACACTCGCCACCGCCTCCGGAAAGCCCGGTGACCAGGTGGGTGTCAGCGGCGCCAAGTTCACCCCGCTCGCGGACATCACCCTCGTCGGCCGGGCAGGCGCCGCCCAGACCGCCGACAGGGCGACCGTCAAGGCCAACGCCTCCGGCGGCTTCACCGCATCCCTCACCGTCAACGACAAGGCGACCACGGGCATCGTCGCGTTCGAGGGCGCCGCCTGGGACGACCAGAAGGGCGCGGGACCCGCCGCGTACACCGTCATCGACGACACTCCTCTGCCGGACAACAGCCAGAAGCTCAACGCCTCCGTCGTGGCCGGCACCCTGTCCATGTCCCAGGCCGGGGACACCGTCGAGATGTCGGCCGTCGACTTCGGCGCGGGCGGCTCCGCCACCGGCGATCTGCGGACGGTGACGGTCAAGGACTTCCGTGGCGGCCCCGCGGGCTGGTCGCTGACCGGCAAGGTCACCGACTTCACCGGACCCGGCGGGTCGAAGATCGGCGCCGCGAAGCTCGGCTGGACCCCGGCCTGCACGACCAGGCCGGGCAGCCCCAGCACCTGCGCGGCGGGCTCCGCGGGGCCGGTGGGCAGCGCGGGTGCGACCCTCGCCTCCACCGCCAACGGGACGCTCACCGGCGGTGAGTTCACCGTCGACGCCAAGGTGACGCTGGATGTGCCGGCGTTCACCGCGCCCGGCGCGTACTCCGGCGTGCTGACGCTCACGCTCTCCTGACCGAGGCCGACGCGCCACAACGTCTCGAACAGTGGGTCGGCCGCGCACCCGGCCGACCCGCCTCGCATCCCTGGGGGGCCGCACCGTGCGCAAGCTGTACGCCATCCTGTTGCCCGTCCTGGTCGCGTTCCTGCACACGTACGGGCCGGCTCCGGCCGCGCACGCCGCCGACAACGGCAGCTGGTCCGTGTTCCCCACCGCGTCCGCCCTGGGCACGCGCCCGTACTTCTATCTCTCCGCCGACCCCGGCGCGACGCTCACCGACCAGGTCACCGTCACCAACAAGACGGCCGCCCCGCTCACCTTCCGGCTGTATGCCGCCGACGCGTACAACACCGAACGGGACGGCGGCTTCGCCGTGCGCACCGAGAAGGAGAAGCAGCGCGGTGTCGGAGCGTGGGCCAGGCCCGAACGCGACCGGGTGACCGTCCCCGCGCACGGCTCGGTCACCGTGCCGTACACGCTCGCCGTCCCCGGGTCGGCCGAGCCCGGGGACCACGCCGGCGCACTGGTCGCCCTCGACGAACGCGTGGCCCCCACCCGCGGTTCGGTCGCGGTCGGTGTGCGGCAGGCGGTCGGGGCCAGGGTCTATCTGCGGGTGAACGGACCCGCCGTGCCCGCCCTGTCCGTCGAGGACGTCTCCATCAGGCATGAACAGCCACTGGTGCCCGGCACCGGCGAGAGCAGTGCCCTCATCTCGTACACACTCCACAACCGCGGCAACGTCACCCTCAACCCCAGGGTGGCGCTCAAGGCCGAGGGCCTGTTCGGACGTGACCTGCTCGCCCGGAATCTGGAGGGGATCCCCTCCGAGCTGCTGCCCCGCCAGAAGATCCGGCTCACCGAGCGGTGGGCAGACGCGCCCCGGCTCGAATGGGGTGAGATCACGCTGACCGCGAGCGCACGCGACGTGCGCGAATCGGCAGGCGCGTCGTTCTTCGCGCTGCCATGGCTCGTGGTGGCCGTGCTCGCCGCGGGTCTGGTCGCGGCAGGCGTGTGGGCCAGAGTGCGCCGCGGGCAGACGCGCGTGACCGAGGCCGTCCGGCATCAGGGACAATGGGCGCCATGAGCGTTCCTACCCAGTCTTCCGAAGCCCCCCATCGGGCCGGCTTCGCCTGCTTCGTCGGCCGCCCGAACGCGGGCAAGTCCACCCTCACGAACGCTCTGGTCGGTCAGAAGGTGGCGATCACCTCCAACCGGCCGCAGACCACCCGGCACACCGTGCGCGGCATCGTGCACCGCCCGGAGGCGCAGCTGATCCTGGTGGACACCCCCGGGCTGCACAAGCCGCGCACCCTGCTCGGCGAGCGGCTCAACGACGTGGTGCGCACCACGTGGGCGGAGGTCGACGTGATCGGCTTCTGCCTGCCCGCCGACCAGAAGCTCGGCCCCGGCGACCGGTACATCGCCAAGGAGCTCGCCGGGATCAGGAAGACCCCGAAGGTCGCGATCGTCACCAAGACCGACCTGGTCGACTCCAAGACCCTCGCCGAGCAGCTGATCGCGATCGACCAGCTCGGCAAGGAGCTGGGCATGGAGTGGGCGGAGATCGTCCCGGTGTCGGCGGTGGGGGGCAAGCAGGTCCAGCTCGTCGCCGATCTGCTGATCCCGCTGCTGCCCGAGGGGCCGATGCTCTACCCGGAGGGCGACCTCACGGACGAGCCCGAGCAGGTCATGGTCGCGGAACTGATCCGGGAGGCCGCGCTGGAGGGGGTGCGGGACGAGCTGCCGCACTCGATCGCGGTGGTCGTCGAGGAGATGCTGCCGCGCGAGGACCGTCCGGCGGACAAGCCGCTGCTGGACATCCACGCCAACGTCTACATCGAGCGCCCCAGCCAGAAGGGCATCATCATCGGCCCGAAGGGCAAGCGCCTGAAGGAGGTCGGCATGAAGTCCCGCAAGCACATCGAGGCGCTGCTGGGTACGCCGGTGTTCCTGGACCTCCATGTGAAGGTCGCCAAGGACTGGCAGCGCGATCCGAAGCAGCTGCGCAAGCTCGGTTTCTGAGCCGGAGCGGGGCCGACGGCCGGGGGCGGCACAGGCGTCCGAAGCCGGTGAGCCCCCACGGGCCGAGATGTGCCCGGGCCGCCGTGGAGGACGGGTCCCGACGCAGCTGCGCAGGCCGCTGTGCGAGCTCCGCGCTTCGGGGCTGCCCTTCGGGCTTTCCACCCAGGGCGCCACAACGATGTTATTCGGCCATAACGGCGTTACGCTGCCGTCGTGTCAACCGCTGATTCCGCCTCCACAGGTTCCGCCCCGGCGGGGGCCGTACGCCGTCGCCTCCTCGACGAGGCCGCCCGAGTCCTCGCCGAGCAGGGCCCTGCCGCCCTGAGCGCCCGCCGCCTGGTCAAAGAGGTCGGCGCCTCGACCATGGCCGTGTACACCCACTTCGGGTCGATGCCGAATCTGGTGCGCGAGGTGATGAGGGAGGGGTTCGGCCGCTTCCGCACCCGTGCGCTGGCCGTGCGGCAGGGCACCGACCCGGTCGCCGCCGTCGCCGCGCTCTGCCGCTGCTATCAGGACTTCGCGCGCGACGAACCGCACGTCTACGCGGTCCTGTTCGGCGGTTCCTCCCTCGCCGGCTTCGAGCTCGACGACGACGACCGCCAGATGGGCGTGTCCGTCCTGCGCCTGCCGCGCGACGCGATCCGCCGGTGTGTCGGCACGGGCCGGTTCGGCGACGGCGTGGACCCCGACCTGCTCGTGCGCCAGCTCTTCGCCCAGATGCACGGCATCGCCCAACTGGTCCGCGCCGGCTACCTCATGGGCGGCTACACGGCCGACGAGGTGCTCGCCGGGGCGCTGCGCGACTTCGCCGTGGCGGCGGGCGACGAGCCCCGGCGCGCCACGGCATCGGTGGCCACCGGCCTCGGACCGGCACCCGTCACGAACCTTCCTTGAGCACCAGGGAGATCAACTGGCGCTGTGCCTCGGTCAGTCGGGGATCGGAGCAGTACACCGTGCGCTCGTCGATCGTGATCTGGTAGGTGAACCCGTCCGGAACCCCGACGGGCGGGGTGTCCCGGCCCTCGGCCGCCGCCCGCTCGGCCAGGGCATGCACCTCGCTCGCATCGGCCCGCCCCGAGGTGTCCACCTCGGAGTGGCGCTCGATCCCGGCGAATCCTCCCGTACGCCTTATCTGGATACGCATGGGACCCGTTCTAGTACGGATCGGGTCCGGGCGACACCGGAGCGGCCCACGACCACCCGCCCGGACCCGTCTCGCCTCGGACCTCAGCCGGTCGGCACGCCCACCTGGGACCAGGCCTTCAGTACCGCCTCCAGCTCCTCCCCCTCGCCGAAACGGGCCCGCGCGGCCGCCACCGACAACCGGGCGAAGCTCGCGAAGTCCGCGTCCACGGCCAGCTCGCCGCCGGTCAGCACGTCGAACCAGATCTGCCCCGCCCGCTCCCAGGCAGGCCCGCCGAGCTGGGTGGCGAGCAGATAGAAGGCGTGGTTGGGGATGCCGGAGTTGATGTGGACGCCGCCGTTGTCGCGGCCCGTGCGGACGTAGTCCTTCATCGTCGCGGGCTGCGGGTCCTTGCCGAGCACATCGTCGTCGTACGCGGAACCCGGCTCCTTCAGGGAGCGCAGCGCGACCCCGGAGACGCGAGGCGCGAGCAGGCCCGCGCCGATCAGCCAGTCGGCCTGGTCGGCACTCTGGCCGAGCGTGTACTGCTTGACCAGGGAGCCGATGACGTCCGACATCGACTCGTTGAGGGCGCCGGGCTGGCCGAAGTAGCTGAGATTGGCGGTGTACTGGGTCAGTCCGTGCGCGAGCTCATGAGCGATGACGTCGACGGCGACCGTGAAGTCGAGGAAGATCTCGCCGTCACCGTCGCCGAACACCATCTGCTCGCCGTTCCAGAAGGCGTTGCCGTACTTCTCGTCGTAGTGGACGGTCGCGTTCAGCGGCAGACCGCCGCCGTCGACCGAGTTGTGCCCGTACGCCGACAGCAGCAGCTCGAAGGTGGCGCCGAGACCCGCGTACGCGCGGTTGACGGTCGCGTCCCGGACCGGCTCGTCGCCCTCGCCGCGCACCTCGGTGCCGGGCAGCGACGTGCCGTTCTCCGCGTCGTACAGGGTGCGCAGCGGTCCCTCGGCCGGTGCGGCGGGCGGAGTGGCGACGGCGCCGATGACGGTGGTCAGCCGGCGGCCGGTGCGCTGGGCGGCGTCCGCCTGGAGGGTGCGCCGGGCGGGCCCGGCGATCACCGGGTCGTCGGAGCGGGCGAGCTTGTCGAGGACGTGCGGCGGCACGATGCCGCAGAAGACTGGCGTGGTGGTATCCATGTCCGGCAATGTGGCACTGAGTCGTTACTCTGTCACTGGTTGCGACCATGATTAACGAAATGGAGTGATAGCTCACCCTTTGACTGTTACTGCTCGGTCGTCCCGCATACTGAAACAGGACCGGCGCCCACGTCGACGCTCGGCTAGGCTCTTGCACATCATGCGTTTCGGGCTGCTTCTCCTTAGCTGCCGCGGCGAGGGCCTGTAGTCGTAGGCCGACCCCCTCCCCGCGGAGTCAGGTGTTGCTTCGACACAGTCGGCCTTCCCCGTGAAGGACACCCGAGGAGCCCTACGCAATGTCTCAGTCCCAGTGGATCGGCCGTCCCACCCCGGTCACCAATGCCACGCAGATGCAGAAGCCGTCCGGGATGCCGATCCACAAGTACGGCCAATACGAGGCCGTCGAGATCCCCGACCGCACCTGGCCCGAGAAGCGGATCACCAAGGCCCCCCGCTGGCTGTCCACCGATCTGCGGGACGGCAACCAGGCGCTGATCGACCCGATGTCCCCGGCCCGCAAGCGCGAGATGTTCGACCTGCTGGTGCGCATGGGCTACAAGGAGATCGAGGTCGGCTTCCCGTCCTCCGGCGAGACCGACTTCGCCTTCGTGCGCTCCATCATCGAAGAGGGCGCGATCCCCGACGATGTCACCATCTCCGTACTGACGCAGGCGCGCGAGGACCTGATCGAGCGGACCCTCGAGTCCGTCGTCGGCGCCCGGCGCGCGACGGTGCACCTGTACAACGCCACGGCGCCCACATTCCGCCGGGTCGTCTTCCGCGGCTCGAAGGACGACATCAAGCAGATCGCCGTGGACGGCACGCGTCTGGTGATGGAGTACGCGGAGAAGATCCTGGGCCCGGAGACGATCTTCGGCTACCAGTACAGCCCGGAGATCTTCACCGACACCGAGCTGGACTTCGCGCTGGAGGTCTGCGAGGCCGTCTGTGACGTCTGGCAGCCCGAGGAAGGTCGCGAGATCATCCTGAACCTGCCCGCCACGGTGGAGCGTTCGACCCCGTCCACGCACGCCGACCGGTTCGAGTGGATGTCCCGCAACCTGTCCCGGCGTGAGTACGTGTGCCTGTCCGTCCACCCGCACAACGACCGCGGCACCGCCGTCGCCGCCGCCGAGCTGGCGATCATGGCGGGCGCGGACCGTATCGAGGGCTGCCTGTTCGGCCAGGGCGAGCGCACCGGCAACGTCGACCTGGTCACCCTGGGCATGAACCTGTTCTCACAGGGTGTCGACCCGCAGATCGACTTCTCGCAGATCGACGAGATCCGTCGCACCAGCGAGTACTGCAACCAGATGGAGATCCACCCGCGCCACCCCTACGCGGGCGACCTGGTCTACACGGCCTTCTCCGGCTCCCACCAGGACGCGATCAAGAAGGGCTTCGACGCCCGGGAGGCCGACGCGGCCGCCGCCGGCAGGACCGTCGACGACATCGAGTGGGCCGTGCCGTACCTGCCCATCGACCCGAAGGACGTCGGCCGCTCCTACGAGGCGGTCATCCGGGTCAACTCGCAGTCGGGCAAGGGCGGTATCGCCTACGTCCTGAAGAACGACCACAAGCTGGACCTGCCGCGCCGCATGCAGATCGAGTTCTCGAGGATCATCCAGGCGAAGACGGACGCCGAGGGCGGCGAGGTCACGCCGCAGGACATCTGGTCCGTCTTCCAGGACGAGTACCTGCCCAACCTGGACGACGACGCGGCCCGCTGGGGACGCATCCAGCTGCGTTCCGGCCAGAGCACCACCGACAAGGACGGCATCGACACCCTGAGTGTCGAGGCGGTCGTGGACGGCGCCGAGACCGTGCTGAGCGGCACAGGCAACGGTCCGATCTCCGCCTTCTTCGACGCCCTGAACGCGGTGGGCGTGGACGTCAGGCTGCTGGACTACCAGGAGCACACCATGAGCGAGGGCGCGTCCGCGCAGGCCGCCTCGTACATCGAGTGCGCGATCGACGGCAAGGTGCTGTGGGGCATCGGCATCGACGCCAACACCACGCGCGCCTCTCTGAAGGCGGTCGTCTCGGCCGTCAACCGCGCCGCCCGCTGACGCAGTTCATCGACGGCCGCGGGGAGGGCCCGGAACCGGGCCCTCCCCGCGGCCGTCGCCGTGATGACCTGCGACGGGTGACACGGACGAGGTGGACCGCGGGTAACCCGTCGGGGCGAATCTCCCCGGCGCGGGAGCGCGTGGAATCGGCCATGTCCTTGCGTACTCCTGCCGGGGCCGTGGCGCGGCCTTGCTGCTGTGGCTAACATCACGTCAACGCGGCAATGTTGCCGCAGCGTTACGGAGGTGCGACGTGCTGCCAGCCCGGAGAGTATTCGGCCGAAAACTGCGGGTATGCGGCATTCACACGTCGTGGAGCACCATCGGTGACGGCGAGTTCTTCTGCTCCGACTGCGGAGGCGACCGCAACTACCGCCGCCGCACCGGCCGCCGCCGCTTCACCCTCCTCGGAGTGCCGCTGCTGCCGCGTGGCCTCGCCGGGCCGGTCGTCGAATGCACCGCCTGCCACACCCACTTCGGCACCGATGTGCTCGACCACCCCACCACCAGCCGCTTCTCCGCGATGCTCCGCGATGCCGTGCACACCGTCGCCCTCGCCGTCCTCGCCTCCGGGGGCACCTCCTCGCGCAGCGTCCGTGAGACCGCCGTCACCACCGTGCGCGCCGCCGGCCTGGACGACTGCACCGAGGACCAGCTCACCTCCCTGATCGAGGCGCTCGCCGCCGACACCGGCCGCTTCGTCACCGACACCGCGCCGTACGGGGCGGCGCTCGCCATCGAACTGCACGAGGCCCTGGAGCCGCTCGCCCCGCATCTGGCCCCCGCCGGACGGGAGTCGATCCTGCTGCAGGGAGCGCGCATCGCCCTCGCCGACGGGCCCTACAGCCCGGCCGAGCGCGAGGTCCTCACCACCGTGGGCGCGGCGCTGCAGCTGCGCGAGGACGACACGGCCCGCCTCCTGGCGACGGCCCGCACGCCGTTCTAGACCGGGGCATCCCCGGGCGTACCGGCGCCGTACTCCCCGGGAGTACGTACGGGCCGACGCCCATCAGCGCCGTAACCCCGCTCTCGCCCGGGCGGCCCGGACGGCCTGACCGACCGCGAACGCCAGGTGCTGGGGCTGGTGGCCCGGGGCCTGAACAACACGGAGATCGCCGAGACGCTGGGCCTGAGCCCGCTCACGGCCAAAGACCCACGCCATCCGCATCATGGGCAAGCTGGGCGCCCGGGACCGGGCCCAACTGGTCATCGTGGCCTACGAGTCGGGCCTGGTGACACCGGGCGACGCGCAGTCGGCCGCGTAAACTCCGGTTCGTGTACGCGGATTCCGGTGAGACCGGAATCCGCGTACACGAACCAGTGCGATGCTTACGCCTCGCTCGCGCGCAGCATGCCCTCGCGGTCGACGATCTTCACGCGCTCGCGGCCCTGCGGCTCGCCCAGGGCCTTCTCCGCCTCGTCCAGGCGGTACCAGCCCTGCCACGTGGTGTAGCGGACGTTCCTGCCCTCAAGGAAGTCGACGACCGCCTCCGGGGCGGGCGTCGCCGGCGTGTGCAGACGGCCGTTGGTGTGGTCGTCCAGGAGGTTGGCGACCGTCTCGTTGGCGTCGCCCTTGGTGTGGCCGATGAGGCCGACCGGGCCGCGCTTGATCCAGCCCGTCACGTACGTCGACTGCATGTGCTCGCCCGCCTCGACGACCCGGCCGGCCTCGTGCGGGACGGTGCCCGAGTCCACGTCCCAGGGCAGCTTGGGCAGCTCCTCGGAGAGGTAGCCGACCGCCCGGTAGACCGACTGGATGTCCCAGGTGCGGAACTCGCCGGTGCCGGTCACATTGCCGGTGCCGTCCAGCTTGGTCCGCTCGGTGCGCAGCCCCACCACCCGGCCGTCCTCGCCGACGACCTCGGTCGGCGACTCGAAGAAGTGCAGGAACAGCTTGTGGGGCCGGTTGCCGGTGTCGCGGATCGCCCAGTTCTCGAGCGTCTTGGCGACCATGTCCGCCTGCTTGTTGGAGCGGCGGGTCTCGATCGAGCCCTCGTCGTAGTCGATGTCCTCGGGGTCGACGATGACCTCGATGTTGGGGGAGTGGTCCAGCTCCCGCAGCTCCATGGGGCTGAACTTCGCCTGCGCCGGTCCGCGCCGCCCGAAGACATGCACCTCGAGCGCCTTGTTGGCCTTGAGCCCGTCGTACACGTTCGGCGGGATCTCCGTCGGCAGCAGCTCGTCCGCGGTCTTCGCCAGGATGCGTGCCACGTCGAGGGCGACATTGCCGACGCCGAGGACGGCCACCTTCTCGGCCTCCAGTGGCCAGGTGCGGGCGACATCCGGGTGCCCGTCGTACCAGGACACGAAGTCCGCCGCCCCGTACGAACCCTCGAGGTCGATGCCGGGTATGTCGAGCGCCCGGTCGGCGTCCGCGCCCGTGGAGAAGATCACCGCGTCGTAGAAGGCGCGCAGATCGTCGAGGTTGATGTCGTTGGGGTAGTCGACGTTCCCGAAGAGACGTATCTGCGGCTTGTCGAGCACCTGGTGCAGCGCGGTGATGATGCCCTTGATCCGCGGGTGGTCGGGCGCGACCCCGTACCGGATCAGTCCGAAGGGCGCGGGCAGCCGCTCGAAGAGGTCGATGGACACACCGGGCTCGGTCGCGGTTTCGGACTTGAGCAGGGCGTCGGCGGCGTAGATCCCGGCGGGGCCGGCTCCCACGATGGCTACCCGCAGGGGGCGAGGCATGACAGGTTCCCTTCGAGTGGCAATCAGATGTCTCAGCCGCCACCCTAAACAAAGGCTTGCCTTACCTGGTACCCGGCCCGTACCTATGACCTCATAAGTGAGACTTATGACTGCTCAAAGAGTCCCTTGATGAAGATAGCCCAGCTCGGAGCCCCGATGACCAGGACCCGGCCCGAGGGGATCCTGCTGTCCCTTACGGCGACGACGCCGGGGACGTCGTCGAGCACCTCGACGCGGCTTCCGCCGTCGCGGTGACGGCGCCTACATCAACACCGGTCTTGTGGTGCCGCACCGCAAACGACCGGGACGGCCGCTACTGCCGGGCGAGGAGGCGGACGATGCGGAGCATCGCACGGTCCGCGCCCGCGGCGTTGTACGGGGTGGGTGGACCTGCGATGAGTTCCGGCGGCGTCCGCGGTCCCTCCTCCATGGACAAGAAATTCAGCGCGACGCTCCGGAAGAGCCCCGCCAAGGGCGGCTGGACCTATCTCGTGTGGCCCGAGTCGGTCGAGTTCTTCGGGACCCGCGGGCTGGTCAAGGTGCGCGGCACCATCGACGGCCACCCGTTCCGGAGCTCCTTCATGGCTCTCGGTGACGGCACGCCCGTGAAGGCCGATGTGCGCAAGGCGATCGGCAAGGAGGCCGGAGACACCGTGACCGTGCGGCTGGAGGAACGGATCGAGGACTGACCCACCCGTGGTGGGCGGCCGGAGTCCGTACGGGAGAATGGGCCCATGAGCCTGTTCCGTGATGACGGCGTCGTCCTGCGCACCCAGAAGCTAGGTGAAGCGGACCGCATCATCACGCTGCTCACCCGCGGTCACGGACGCGTGCGCGCCGTCGCCCGCGGGGTGCGGCGAACCAAGTCGAAGTTCGGGGCGCGGCTCGAGCCCTTCTCTCACGTCGACGTGCAGTTCTTCGCGCGTGGCAGCGAACTCGTCGGGCGCGGGCTGCCCCTGTGCACCCAGAGCGAGACCATCGCTCCTTACGGTAGCGGCATCGTCGCCGACTACGCTCGCTACACCGCCGGCACCGCGATGCTGGAGACCGCCGAGCGCTTCACCGATCACGAGGGGGAGCCCGCGGTCCAGCAGTACCTGCTGCTCGTCGGGGCGCTGCGCACCCTCGCGCGCGGCGAGCACGCGCCGCATCTGGTCCTCGACGCCTTCCTGCTGCGCTCCCTCGCCGTCAACGGCTACGCCCCCAGCTTCGACGACTGCGCGAGATGCGGACTGCACGGGCCCAACCGCTTCTTCTCCGTCGCCGCGGGTGGCGTCATATGCGGCGACTGCCGGGTGCCCGGCAGCGTCGTACCCTCTGCGGAGGCCATCGGGCTGCTCAGTGCCCTGCTGACCGGCGACTGGACCACGGCGGACGCGTGCGAGGCGCGGCACGTCCGGGAGGGCAGCGGGCTGGTGTCCGCGTATCTGCACTGGCATTTGGAGCGCGGACTGCGCTCGCTCCGGTACGTCGAGAAATAGCAGCGTCGAGAAGCAGCAGGCAGTAGTAGATGAAATGGGAGATGTGAGCCGCATGGCACGACGCGGAATCCTGGGCCGGTCCCGCCGCGAGTACAAGGTCCCCGAGCCGCACCCGTCCGGGGCGCGCCCGCCGAAGATCCCCAGTGAGCTCGTTCCCAAGCATGTGGCGTGCGTCATGGACGGCAACGGCCGCTGGGCCAAGGAGCGCGGGCTGCCGCGCACCGAGGGGCACAAGGTCGGCGAGGGCGTCGTCCTCGACGTGCTCAAGGGCTGCCTGGAGATGGGCGTCAAGAACCTCTCGCTGTACGCCTTCTCCACCGAGAACTGGAAGCGCTCGCCCGACGAGGTCCGCTTCCTGATGAACTTCAACCGCGACGTCATCCGCCGCCGCCGCGACGAGATGGACGAGCTCGGCATCCGTATCCGCTGGGTCGGCCGGATGCCCAAGATGTGGAAGTCCGTCGTCCAGGAGCTCCAGGTCGCCCAGGAGCAGACCAAGGACAACGACGCCATGACGCTGTACTTCTGCGTCAACTACGGCGGGCGCGCCGAGGTCGCGGACGCGGCGCAGGCGATCGCGCGGGACGTCGCGGCCGGCAAGCTCGACCCGTCGAAGGTCAACGAGAAGACCTTCCAGAAGTACCTGTACTACCCGGACATGCCGGACGTCGACCTGTTCCTGCGCCCCAGTGGCGAGCAGCGCACCTCCAACTACTTGATCTGGCAGAGCAGTTACGCCGAGATGGTGTTCCAGGACGTGCTGTGGCCCGACTTCGACCGGCGTGACCTGTGGCGCGCCTGCCTCGAGTACGCGCAGCGCGACCGCCGCTTCGGCGGCGCGATCCCGAACGAGGAGCTCGAGGCGATGCGGGGGCGGCCCGAGGGCACGTCCGCGTGAACCTTGCTGGGGGCGGGGGCTGAACATCCCGCCCCCGGCTTCGCGCCGCACGCCGGGTGCGCGTGGCTCGCTCAGCGGGCAGGGGACGCACAGATGCGGCGCTTGTCCGGTCAGCTCTCCGCCGAGGAGCCCGCGCACTCCGCGCAGGTGCCGAAGATCTCCACCGTGTGCGCCACATTCACGTAGCCGTGCTGTGCCGCCACCGTCTCCGCCCACTGCTCCACCGCCGGGCCCTCCACCTCGACGGCCTTGCCGCAGACCCGGCAGACCAGATGGTGATGGTGGTCGTCCGTCGAGCAGCGCCGGTACACCGACTCGCCCTCGCTCGTGCGCAGCACGTCCACCTCGCCCGCGTCGGCGAGGGACTGGAGCGTGCGGTAGACCGTCGTCAGGCCGACCGAGTCGCCGCGGTGCTTGAGCATGTCGTGCAGATCCTGCGCACTGCGGAACTCGTCCACCTCGTCGAGCGCCGCCGCCACCGCGGCACGCTGCCGGGTCGACCGGCCTCGCACCGGGGCTGTGTTTCCGCCGGTTGGCGCCGTGGTCACTGGTGCCTCCTCGCTCGCCCGCCCATACGTCGGGCCATTGTGCCAGGCCCGCGGCCAGTACTCCGACGCCGTCGCTCAGACCTTGACGTCGTCGCTGGGTCCTCGGGTGCCCGGCAGCTCCGCCGTGCACTCGGCCGCGCTCGCCTCCACCGCTCTCGCGCGCCGCCGTGCAAGTGGCACGGCCAGTGCGGTCAGGACGACGAAGACGGCGATGGCCAGCAGAACAATCGTCGCTCCCGGCGGCACATCCCGGTAGTACGACGTGGCGGTTCCGGCCAATGAGACAGCCACGCCGATCGCGACGGCCAGCGCGAAGGTGGCCCGGAAGGACCGCGAGATCTGTTGGGCCGCGGCCACCGGCACCACCATCAGGGCACTGACCAGCAGCAGCCCCACGACGCGCATCGCGACGCTCACCGTGACCGCGGCGGTGACGGCGATCAGCAGGTTCAGTGTCCGCACCGGCAGCCCGGTCACCCGCGCGAACTCCTCGTCCTGGCTGATCGCGAACAGCTGCCTGCGCAGCCCCAGCGACACCGCCACCACGAACGCCGCGAGCAACAGGATGGCCGTGAGGTCCTCCTCGGAGACCGTGGAGAGCGAACCGAAAAGGAACGAGCTGAGCTTGGCCGTCGACCCGGTGTCCGACATGTTGATCAGCAGCACACCGCCCGCCATACCGCCGTAGAACAGCAGGGCCAGCGCGATGTCGCCGCGGGTGCGGCCGTACGCACGGATCAGCTCCATCAGGACCGCGCCGAGCACCGAGACCAGCGTCGCCGTCCATATCGGGTTGGTGGACAGCAGAAAGCCGAGGCCGACGCCGGTCATCGCGACATGGCCGATTCCGTCGCCCATCAGGGCCTGACGGCGCTGCACCAGGTGGATGCCGATCGCGGGGGCGGTGATACCGACCAGCAGGGCCGCGAGCAGCGCCCGCTGCATGAATGCGGTGTCCAGGATTTCCATGATCAGGTCAGCAGTCCCGTGCGGAGCGGCTCGTCGGCCGCGTGCGGATGTACGTGGTCGTGGCCGGGCAGGGCGTGCTGCCCCACCGCCTCGGGCGGCGGACCGTCGTGGACCACACAGCCGTCGCGCAGCACCACGGCCCGGTCGATGAGCTGTTCCAGCGCGCCCAGCTCGTGCAGCACCAGCAGCACCGTCGTACCGGCGGCGACCTGCTCGCGCAGCGTCCCGGCCAGTACTTCCTGGCTCGCCAGGTCGACGCCCGCCATCGGCTCGTCCATGATCAGCAGTTCGGGTTCGGAGGCGAGTGCCCGGGCGATCAGCACCCGCTGGTGCTGGCCGCCGGACAGCGCGCTCACCGAGTCCTTGGCCCGGTCGGCGAGCCCGACGAGCTCGAGAGCGCGCTGCACGGCCGCCTTGTCGGCGCGCGACGGCAGCCCGAAGCGGCTGCGGGAGAGCCGGCCCGCGGACACGACCTCCCGTACGGTCGCGGGCACCCCGCTCGCGGCGGTCGTGCGCTGGGGTACGTAACCGACCCGCGCCCACTGGCGGAAGTGGCGCAGCGGTGTGCCGAACAGGTCGATCTCGCCGTCGGAGAGCGGCACCTGGCCGATCACCGAGCGAACGGCGGTGGACTTGCCGGAGCCGTTGGCGCCGAGCAGGGCGACGACCTCACCGCGCCGGACGGTGAGGTCGATGCCGCGCAGCACCGGTCGCGAGCCGAGCGTGGCCCGGCCTCCGCGGACGGATATGACCGTCTCCATGGTGTGCGCCTCCGTGGTGAGTGGGGTGGGTGTCGCTTCCTTGACTGTCACCGCTTCTTCGACTGTCACCGCGAGCCGAGTGCCTTCTGCAGCGCGGCAAGGTTGGACCGCATGACCTCGATGTAGTCACGTCCCTGGGACTGGTCCGTGATTCCCTCGAGCGGATCGAGGACGTCGGTCTTCAGACCGGTGTCCGCCGCGAGGGTCTTGGCGGTCCTGTCACTGGCGAGCGTCTCGAAGAAGACGGTGGTGACCTTGTCCTTCTTGGCGATGGCCTGGATTTCCTTGATACGCGCGGGGCTCGGCTCGTTCTCGGGGTCGAGGCCCGCGATGCCCTCCTGGTCCAGCCCGTAGCGCTCGGCGAGATAGCCGAAGGCGGAGTGGGTGGTGATGAAGGTCTTGGTCGCGCTGTTCTTCAGGCCCTGCTCGAAGCCGGTGTCCAGCGCGGTGAGCTTGGTGACCAGCGCGTCGGTGTTCTTCTTGTAGTCCGCGGCGTGGTCGGGGTCGGCGGTGGCGAGACGGTCGCCGACGCCCTTGGCGACCTCGGCGTACTTCACCGGGTCGAGCCAGATGTGCGGGTCGCCGCCCTCGTGCGCGTGGCCCTCGCCCTCGTGGCCTTCCTCCGCGCGCTCCTCGTGGCCGTGGTCGTGGCCGCCCTCGGCGCCGTGGTCCTCCAGCGTGGTGAGGGTCGCGGCGTCGACCTTGTGCTCGACCTCGGACTCGGCTATTGCGTCGTCGACGGCCGGCTGTACACCCTGGAGATAGAGGATGAAACCGGCCTCGTTCAGCGCTGCGGTCTGCCGGGGCTTCAGCTCCAGGTCGTGAGGCTCGACCCCGGGCTGGGTGAGGGTGGAGACAGACACATGGGAGCCGCCTATCTCCTGGGCGAGATACTGCATGGGATAGAACGACGCCACGACCTTCAGCTTGCCGTCGGCGCTGCGCTCGGCGGGGCCGGAGGTGGAGCAGGCGGAGACGGCCATGAGGCCGAGCGCGGCAGCTCCGGCGACGGCGGTGGTGGGTATGAGTCGTCCTACGTTCATGACACTCATTTTCAACAAAAGTGGAAACGATTGTCAACAAAGCTGGTGGGCTGCTCGCACCCCCTACCGATTTGATCCCGGGGGTGCGGCCGCCGGTAACCTGAAGCATTCGCCGTTCGTCGTCGTCGTAATGAAGAGAGCACCGTGGCCGCCGACAAGATCGACACCATCGTCAACCTGAGCAAGCGTCGTGGCTTTGTCTACCCGTGCAGCGAGATCTACGGCGGTCAGCGGGCCGCCTGGGACTACGGGCCGCTGGGTGTCGAGCTCAAGGAGAACATCAAGCGTCAGTGGTGGCGTTACATGGTCACCGCGCGCGAGGACGTCGTGGGTATCGACTCGTCGGTGATCCTGGCCACCGAGGTCTGGGAGGCCTCCGGCCACGTCGCCACCTTCACCGACCCCCTCACCGAGTGCACCTCCTGCCACAAGCGCTACCGCGCCGACCACCTCGAGGAGGCGTACGAGGAGAAGCACGGCAGGCTCCCCGAGAACGGCCTCGCCGACCTCAACTGCCCCAACTGCGGAAACAAGGGCACCTTCACCGAGCCCAAGCAGTTCTCCGGCCTGCTCTCCACCCACCTCGGCCCCACCCAGGACTCCGGCTCGATCGCCTACCTGCGCCCCGAGACCGCCCAGGGCATCTTCACCAACTTCGGCCAGGTCCAGCAGACCTCCCGCAAGAAGCCGCCGTTCGGCATCGCGCAGATCGGCAAGTCCTTCCGCAACGAGATCACGCCGGGCAACTTCATCTTCCGTACCCGCGAGTTCGAGCAGATGGAGATGGAGTTCTTCGTCAAGCCGGGTGAGGACGAGAAGTGGCACGAGTACTGGATGGAGCAGCGCTGGAACTGGTACACCGGCCTGGGTCTGCGTGAGGAGAACATGCGCTGGTACGACCACCCGGCCGAGAAGCTCTCCCATTACTCCAAGCGCACCGCCGACATCGAGTACCGCTACCAGCTCGGCGGCAACGAGTGGGGCGAGATGGAGGGCGTCGCCAACCGCACCGACTTCGACCTCTCGGCGCACTCCAAGGCCTCCGGCACCGACCTGTCGTACTTCGACCAGGAAGCCGGCGAGCGCTGGACGCCGTATGTCATCGAGCCCGCCGCCGGTGTCGGCCGCGCCATGCTCGCCTTCCTCCTCGACGCCTACAACGAGGACGAGGCCCCCAACGCCAAGGGCGTCATGGAGAAGCGCACCGTCATGCGTCTCGACCCGCGCCTCGCGCCCGTCAAGGTCGCCGTGCTGCCGCTGTCCCGCAACCCGCAGCTCTCGCCGAAGGCCAAGGGCCTCGCCGCCGACCTGCGCCAGAACTGGAACATCGAGTTCGACGACGCCGGCGCCATCGGCCGCCGCTACCGTCGCCAGGACGAGATCGGCACCCCGTTCTGCGTCACCGTCGACTTCGACACCCTCGACGACAACGCGGTGACCGTGCGTGAACGCGACACCATGAAGCAGGAGCGCGTCTCCCTGGACCAGATCCAGGGCTACCTGGGCAGCCGCCTCCTCGGCTGCTGAGCCCGCTCGCGCGGCGCCTTGCGGTGACGTAACAAGCCCCCGGTTCCGGGTACGGAACCGGGGGCTTCGTTGCACACTGGGCCCACGCGTACCCGCAGGCGCCAGGAGGCACCGCATGCCGTCCATGACCACCAGCAAGGTCAGCAGATGGGACCAGCACGGACGGGAGCACAGGGTGCGGGTCCAGAAGGCGGGCATGCAGCGGCAGTTGACCTGCGGCACCTGCGGTTGGCGCAAGAACGCGCAGTTCCTGCCCTGGCTCAAGGCGGAAGAACACCTCGCCGAGGCGCATCAGGCGACCGTGGACCCCGGCGCGAGTTGACCGGGAGGCGGTCGGCTGCGCCTCAGGTGCTCAGCCCGCGCAGCACCAGCTCGGTGACCGCCTCGAACTCGCCGTCGATCGTGGGCTTTCGCCAGTCGGAGGCATAGGCCGGGTCGTGGAAGCGGGTCGTGGCATCGAACACCGCCTGGGCCGAGGCCTCGGGGTCCGGTGATGCGAACTGCCCGGCGTCGACACCCTCTTCGATGATCGCCCGAAGCTGTCCGACCAGCTCCTGAATGTGATCCTCCACGACGTCGCTGTTCTCCCCGATGAGCACGCCGTACGTCGCGAACAGCTCAGGATCGTCCCCGGCCTTGTGCCGCTTGGCGGTGAACAGCGCCCGCAGCCAATGCCGCAGCTTCTGCGGAGCGGACTGCTCCCTACCCGCGGTGATCTTCGCGAGCTCGACCACCGTCCGCTCCAGCCAGCGGTTCGTCACCGCCTCACGCAGTGCCGCCTTCGTACGGAAATGCCGGTAGACGCTGCCATGGCTGACGCCGAGCGCACGTGCCACATCGACGACCGTGGCCTTCGCCGGGCCGTAGCGGCGCAGGACATCCTCGGTGGCTTCGAGGATGCGCTCAGGGGTCAATGCTTCGGGCGTCATCGCGCGTGCGTGCCTTTCGACGGACCGCTGGACAGGATCCACCAGACGGTACCCGCAGGTCAGTGTTCGCTGTCCAGGTGGGCCATCTGTGCCGCCGGGTAGCGCTCGCCCGCGGCCGCGTCGGCCGGGACGGCCTGCTCGATCGCGGCCAGGCCGTCGGCGCTCAGCGTGACGTCCAGCGCGCCGAGGGCCTCGGTCAGCCGGGTGCGGCTGCGTGCGCCGATCAGTGGCACGATGTCCTCACCGCGGGACATCACCCAGGCGATCGCGGCCTGAGCGACGCTGACGCCCTGCTGCTCGGCAACCTTGCGCAGCCGGTCGACCAGGTCGAGGTTGTGGTGGAGGTTGTCGCCCTGGAAGCGCGGGCTCATCCCGCGGAAGTCGCTGGGGGCGAGTTCGCGGTCACGGGCGAAGTGGCCGCTGATCAGACCGCGCGAGAGCACGCCGTACGCGGTGACGCCGATGCCGAGTTCGCGGACCGTCGGGAGGATCTCCCGCTCGATACCGCGCGAGATCAGTGAGTACTCGATCTGGAGATCGGCGATCGGCGCGACGGCGGCGGCCCGGCGAATCGTCTCGGCGCCGGCCTCGGACAGACCGATGTGCCGGACGTGACCGGCCTCGACCAGCTCGGCGATGGCGCCGACGGTCTCCTCGATCGGGACGTCCGGGTCGACGCGGGCGATCCGGTAGATGTCGATGTGGTCGCGGCCGAGCCGCTGGAGGCTGTACGCGGCGAAGTTCTTGACTGCGGCGGGCCGGCCGTCGTATCCGGTGAAGCCGCCCTCGACGGTGCGCAGCGCGCCGAACTTGACGCTGGTGAGGGCCCTTTCGCGCAGGGCGGGCGGGGCGGTGCGCAGTGCCTCGTTGATCAGCAGCTCGTTGTGCCCCATCCCGTAGAAGTCGCCGGTGTCGAGCAGTGTGATGCCGGCTTCGAGTGCGGCGTGGATGGTGGCGACCGACTCGGCGCGGTCGGCGGCCCCGTAGAGCGCGGACATGCCCATGCAGCCGAGGCCGAGGGCGGAGACCTGGGGGCCGGTGGTGCCGAGGGTGCGGTGGGGGTGCGGGGTGGGGGTCATGAGAGAGCTCCTGGATGACGACGCCGATCCGATGACAGATACGACTATGGCATGACGACTGACAGATTTCAATATCTGTCAGTCGTCATGCGTCATTCGGCTGGGCTCCGGTCGGGTCCCACGACCGAAAACCGTGCGGCCCGGCCGCTCCGGGCGGGGTAGTGTCACCTGCATGTCTTCGTTCTTCCAGCTGTACGAGTGAGAGCGCGGCGGTCACCCGCCACCGCCTGACCATTCCCGAGTCTCTTCTCACCACGATGGGAGAACCCCATGGCCAAGAGCCGCAACAACCTCCTCGGTGTGGGCGGACAGCGCAAGAAGCTGTCCCGCGCCGACCAGCAGGGGAACGGCCCCGCGCGTAACGCCGACCGCAAGGCGGCCGACGACCAGAAGCAGGAACTGCTCCGCAAGATGCGCGAGCGCGCCGGGAGCCCGGCGGACGAGGAACAGTCGCCGCAGGTCGAGGCCTGACGACGACGAGACCCCGCCCTGCTCTCGGGAGCAGGCGGGGTCTTGTGCTGAGCAGGTCCTGTACACGGAGTCCGGGTCTCACCGGAATCCGTGTACAGGAGCGGAAACGCGCGAGCGCCCGGTCCAGCAACCGGGCGCTCGCGCTTGCCGGGGGTGAGCGACCCCGGCCGTTCTCCCGGGCGGGGCGTCAGCCCGTGAAGCGGGTCGCCACGGGGACCAGGTCGCCCTTCTCGGCGATGCCGACGGCCCACAGGTCGGCGGTCCCCGGGACCGCGGTGAAGCCGCGTACCACGAGCGACGGGGTGGGGGCCTGTACGAAGCGGCGCTGCTGGGCGTCCCAGCGCAGCGCGACGGTGACCGCGCCCTTGCCGCCGACCGCCCACAGCGTGCCGTTCCCGTCCTTGGCGGCGACGCGCAGCCGGCCGTCGGGGACGTTCGGGGTGCTGACGGCGGTCCACTTCTTGCCGTCCCAGCGTGCGGCGAAGGGGTGTTCCGAGCTGCCGGTGACGGAGCCGCCCACCGCCCACACCTCGTCGGCGGACACCGCGGTGACGCCACTGAACCAGCGGTTTTCGCCCTCCTTGCCCGGGGGCGCGTCGACGCGTGTCCAGGAGGTGCCGTCGAAGTGCAGCAGCAGCGCGGCCTGTTCGGTGTCGGCCGTGGCGAACGCCGCGCCCGCCGCCCAGATGTCGTCGGGTGCGACGACGGCGAGGCCGGTCAGCTCGCCCTTGCCGACGTCGGGGAGGGCCTGCTTGCGCCAGGCCGAACCGTCCCACGCCTGGACGGCGGGTACGCCGTTCTTGATGCCCTGCGGCACTGCCCGGCCGACCGCCCACGCCTTGCCGTCGGACGCGATCGCCACCGCGTCGGGTGTGAGGCGGCCGCTCGGGTCACGGTCGAAGTTGTGCGCGGTCCAGGCGGTTCCGTCCCAGTGCGCGGAGGAGGCGCCGACCGTCCAGATGTCGTCGGCCGACTTCACGGCCAGGGCCTGCGGGAAGCTGTCGGGGGGCAGGGTCGACTCCTGCTTCCAGGAGGAGCCGTCCCAGCGGAGTGCGACCGCATCGTTCTTGATGTTGGTGCTGTCCTTCAGCCGGTAGCCGACGGCCCACGCCTGTTTGCCGTCGAGCGCGGCGACGGCGGTGAGGTCGCCCTTCTCCACCGGGGCGGGGGTCGTCGTCCACTCTCCGGCCCGCGCGGCGGGTGGGGCCTCGGCCTCGTCGGGAGCGGGTCCTGCCCAGGCGCCGGCGACCGCCAGGCTGCCGGTCGCGATGGCACCGGCGGCCAGTGACGCCAGCAGGGGCCGCCGTCGTACGCGCCGGTGCCGGGATGAGGTGTTCGTGTTCATCACGGGAGTCCTTGGTGTCGGGCGGTCGGTACTAGACCGTGGTCTTGATGACGAAGTCGAAGGCGCCGGTGTAGTGGCCGTCCTTCGGGGCCGACAGCGTGATCGTGCAGGCGCTGTTGCGGAGCCGGTCCTGGGCGTTGAGCGCGGCGAAGTCCCGGCCGTAGGCCTGGGTGTCGTCGGGGAAGTACAGCTGGGTGATCAGGACCGGTCCGCCGGGAGCCTGCACCTGGGTGTGGATGTGTGGCGCGCGGTTGCCCCAACGGCCCCAGTAGTCCCGGGGGATGATCGTCTGCAGCCGGAACGCGCCCCGGTTGCTGGTGTACTGGTGTCCCCGCAGCGCGAAGCCGGAGGTGTCGTAGTCGCCGTTCTGGTCGCACTGCCAGAACTCGATGAGAGCGCCCGTCACGGGGGTGCAGGCGGTGTCGTAGACGACGCCGCTGACGTCGAGGCGTACTCCGCTGATGCCGGGGGTGACGAAGTTGCCGCGCTCGGGGGACTCGGGCTTGAAGAGCGGGCCCTCCGTCGCCGCCGGCGTCTCGTGGCCGTCGCAGGCGGGTGTGACGGCCAGGGGGCGGCCTGCCGCGCGGGCCTGCTGCACCGCGGTCACCAGTGGGGCGGGGGCGGCCGGTGCCGCTGGGCTCACCGGCGCGGCCGGGGCGGCGCCCGTCGCGGCGAGGGCCGCGGCCGTCACTCCCACCGAACTCGTCCGGATGAACGCCCTTCGCGAGCTGGTGTGCCCGCCGCCCGCATCGTGGTCCTGCCGCATCGCGTCTCCTTGCCGTTCGTCTGCGCGGCAGGGCACTCCGTGGGGGTAAGGACCGGCACCTGGTGCACGAGTCCTCGGAATGCCCTGTTCCGAGCAGCGTGGCCGCTGCCGCGTACGAGCGGATCGTCAACATGACCGGCGGGTTCGGTGCGTTACGAAACCTCGCCCCGGTGCGATACGCGAGGGGCGACGGCGACCCGCCCCCTTTCGGCCACCCACAGGGCGATCCGGGTCCGGGACCGTATGCCCAGCTTGTCCCGTACGTTGTCGAGGTGGGTGGCCACGGTGCTCGCCGACAGGCCGAGCCGGGCGGCGATCTCCCGGTTGGTCAGCCCCTCGGCGACCAGGGCGGCCACCGCCGACTCCCGGCCGGTCAGTGAGAAACCGTCGTCCCTCCCGGTCGTGGCACCGGCCGCAGACGTGGCCTCCTCGGCGCCGTGGAGCGCGTAGCCGAGCAGCCCGTCCCAGCGCAGCCCGCGGGCCTCGGCCACCACGTCGTCGGCCACCGCCGAGGGCAGGGCCGCGCGTGCGCGGGCCGTCGCCGTCTCGACCTGCCGCCGCCACCCCGACTCAGGCTCGGTGTCCAGCCGTCTGCGCGCCTGTGCGGCGGCCGTGAGCAGCCGCAGCGAGCGGCGCGCATCTCCCCGTTCGCCGGCCACCAGGGCCAGTCCCTCGAGCGGATACAGGGAGTGGAAGCTCTCCCCGGGCACCGTGCGCACGGCTTCGGCGAACAGCTCGTCCGCCGCGTCGAGATCGCCGAGCGCCAGCCGTATCGCACCGGCCGTGTGCAGCGCGGCCGCCGAACGGCCCCATTCGGACTGCGCCCGCAGTAGCGGAAGGCTCAGGGACATCAGCGCGTCGGCGTCGCCGGCCCTGCCGACATGCAGCAGGGCCCAGGCGAGGTGGTGGCGGCACCACGCTGTCTCGCGGGGGCGGCCGAGCGCGGTGACGACGTCCAGGCACTCCGCGAAGTCGGCGACGGCGCCGTGGAAGTCGCTGCGGCACAGCAGCGCGCCGGCCCGCGCGTCCAGGGCGTTGGCGAGACCGGCGGGGCCGGCACGGCCGCGTTCGACCTCCACCGCCCGCTCGGCGAAGTGCAGTGCCGCCTCCCCGTCGGCCTGCTGGCCGGCGGCCCGGGCGGCGAGCGCCAGGGCAGCACCACCGAGGACCGGCTCACTGTCCCCTGCGAGGATCCGGTCCAACAGGGAGCGGGCCGCAGTGGGTTGCTCCTGCTGGAAGCGCACCCGGGCCAGCGCGAGGGCCAGTCGTATGTACGGGGTGCCACCGCGGCCGGCGGTGTGGGCGACGGCCGCCGCGAGGTTCTCCCGCTCCGCCGTCAGGGGCCCGCAGGCCTGGTCGACGAAAACCTGGTCCGCGTCGAGGTCCAGCAGGCCGGTCAGCCAGTGGACGGCCCGCTGCCAGGTGTGGTGCAGTTCGCCGGACTCGGCCAAGCGGTCCAGGGCGTAGGCGCGTACGGAGCTGAGCAGACGGAACCGGGCGGCGCCCGATCCGTCGCCCGGCAGCCGGACGAGCAGCGACTTGGCCTCCAGCGCGCACAGCACACGCAGCACCTGCGGCGGTTTCATCCTGCCGTCGCCGCTCTCGCTGTCGCTGCTCCTGCCGTCCTCGTGGGCGCCCTCACCGCCGCCGCCGTCGGCGCGGTCGCCGGTGCCGTCGGCGCAGACCGCGGCCGCCCCCGCCGCGTCGAATCCGCCCACGAGGACGGCCAGTCGGCGCAGGAAGGTCTGTTCCCGCGCGTCGAGTAAGCGATGGCTCCAGTCGATCGCGGCCGCCAGCTCGCGGTGCCGCCCCGGACCGGTTCTGCTGCCGTCCGTGAGCAGGGAGAGCTGGTCGTCCAGACCGGCGAGTATGTCGCCGAGCGGCAGGGTTCCGGCGCGGCGGGCCGCCAGCTCGATGGCGAGCGGCAGCCCGTCCAGGCGGCGGCAGATCTCGCCCACCGTACGGGCCTCGGCCGGCCCGGGCACGAAGCCGGGCGCCGAGCTGCCCGCGCGATCGACGAACAGCCGGACGGCGTCGGCCCGCAGCAGGGCCGCCGGGTCGTCGTCCTCGCCGGGCTGCGACAGGGGCAGCTCACCGACGCGGAACACCACCTCGCCCGGCACCCGCAGCGCCTCCCGGCTGGTGGCCAGGATCCGCAGCCGGGGGCACCGGCCGAGCAAATGGGCCACCAGCCGCGCGCACGGCTCGGCCAGATGCTCGCAGTTGTCCAGGATCAGCAGGGCCGACCCGCCGCCCAGTGCATGGGCCAGTACGTCGATGCCGGTCCGGCCGCCCCGCTCGCCCACACCGAGTGCGGCGGCCACGGCCTGCGGCAGCCGGTCGCCGTGGTGCAGCGCGTCCAGCTCGACGAAGCGTGCCCGCCCGCCTCCGCCGCGCGTCCCGGCTGCGGCCTCCAGCGCCAGCCGCGTCTTGCCCACTCCGCCGGGGCCGGTGAGGGTCACCAGCCGGGAGGACTTCAGCAAGGCCGGCAACCGGGCCAGTTCCGCACGGCGACCGACGAAGGAGTCCAGCGCCCGGGGCAGTGGGGCTGTCCGCGGCGGCGGGGTCGCCCCGTTCTGGCCGGCCCGGTCCCGCGACGCCCGGTCGCGGGCCGCCCCCTCGGCGTGCCGGACCGAGCGGCGCCGGAAGGCACGCTGGCGACAGGCGTCGGAACAGTAACGTGCGGGCCGCCCCCCTCTCCCCGTCCCGCTCCGTCCGCCCAGCTCGCCTCCGCACACCTCGCACGCTCGACTTCCGCTCACCCGTCGCATCCTTGCCGAGCGGGCACGCGCCCACCACCAGGTCTGCCCAAGGGTGATCCACGCCCTACCGGCCCGGCGCCCGCCGCTACGCCGGGGCGCGCTCGGGCTGCTGGGCGGGGGGCTCCATTCGTTCCGCGGCGCGGCGTGCCGTCTCCTGTGCCCAGGGCCCGCTCGTCAGCGCCCCGGCCAGCAGGACGAACAGACCGCAGCCGGCGATGACCCACCAGGCGGACCGGCTGGCAGCCACGAATCCGTCGGTGTGCGCGGCCGGGGAGACTCCCGCGGCCAGTACGGCTCCGATGACGGCGACGCCCAGCGTCTGGCCGATCTGACGGCTGGTGGAGGCGACCGCGGCGGCCACGCCGGCCTGGGCGCGGGGCATCCCGGACACGGCGGTGTTGGTGATCGGGGCGTTCACCATGCCGAATCCGAGGCCGAACAGGACGTACCCGGTGACGAGGAGCGCCGTGGACGACTCGGCCTCGAACGCGGCGAACAGCACCCCGCACGCGGCCATCGCCGTACCGGCGACCAGCAGGGGCAGGCGGGGGCCACGGCTCGCGACCAGCCGGCCCGACAGCGGCGCGCACACCCCGGTCAGCACGGCCATGGGCAGCATGTACAGGCCGGCGTCCAGTGCCGACATGCCGCGGACATCCTGCAGATAGAGAGTGTTGATGAACAGGAAGCCGCCGAGCGATGCGAAGGCGCACACTGCGATCACGTTGGCTCCGCTGAACGGCGCCGAGCGGAAGAAACGCAGGTCGATCAGGGGTTCGTGGCGCCGGGGTTCGTACAGCAGCAGGCCGGTCAGGGCCACGGCCGCGACGGCCGCGTAGAAGAGGTCGGTCTCGATGATCGAGTAGGTGAGTGAGCCGAGGAGCACCATGACGAGGATCTGGCCCACGGGATCGGCGCGGCGTGCTTTCGGGGCACGGGACTCCGGTACGTAACGCCAGGTGAGCAAGAGGGCGGCGATGCCCACGGGCACGTTGACCCAGAAGATGGAACGCCAGCCGATGCCGTCGACGAGAAGGCCGCCGACGACCGGGCCCGCGGCCATGGAGATGCCGACGACACCGCCCCAGACGCCGATGGCGCGGGCACGCCCGCGCGGATCGGTGAAGGTGTTGGTGATGATCGACATCGCGACGGGGTTGAGCATGGAGCCGCCGACGGCCTGCACCATGCGGAAGGCGACGAGTGACTCGAGGTTCGTCGCGAGGGAGCACAGGACGGAGCCGACGGTGAAGACGACGAGCCCGGCCACGAAGACCTTGCGGCGCCCGATCCGGTCGGCGGTGGAACCGGCCAGCATCAGCAGCGCGGCGAGGACCAGCGTGTAGGCGTCGACGGTCCACTGCATCCCGGCGATCGAGGCATCCAGTTCGTCGCGGATGGAGGGCAGGGCGACGTTCAGGATGGTGTTGTCCAAGCTGACGATCAGCAGACTGATGCAGCAGATCGCCAGCACCAGCATCTGTCTGCGATGACTGAGCTCCGGCATGCGTGAATAGTACGGCTAACTAAACAACCTGGGCGTGAGCGACAATGGGCGAATGACCACGCTTGCCCCGTCGGCCACGCTCACCCCGTCCTCGATGCCCTCGACGCTGCAGATCGGCCCGCACGCCGTGCAGCCCCCTGTGGTGCTCGCGCCCATGGCCGGCATCACCAACGCTCCCTTCCGCACCCTGTGCCGTGAGTACAGCGGCGGCAAGGGGCTGTTCGTCAGCGAGATGATCACCACGCGGGCGCTGGTCGAGCGCAACGAGAAGACGATGCAGCTCATCCACTTCGACGAGACCGAGACCCCTCGCTCGATCCAGCTGTACGGAGTGGACCCGGTCACCGTCGGCAAGGCCGTGCGCATGATCGTGGACGAGGACCTCGCCGACCACATCGACCTGAACTTCGGCTGCCCGGTCCCCAAGGTGACCCGCAAGGGCGGTGGCTCCGCCCTCCCCTACAAGCGGCCGCTGCTGCGGGCGATCCTGGGCGAGGCGGTCTCCAACGCGGGCGCCCTGCCGGTGACGATGAAGATGCGCAAGGGCATCGACGACGACCACATCACCTATCTCGACGCCGGCCGTATCGCGGTCGAGGAAGGTGTCACGGCGATCGCGCTGCACGGGCGTACTGCGGCGCAGCACTACGGCGGCACGGCGGACTGGGACGCGATCGCGCGCCTCAAGGAGCATGTCCCCGAGATCCCTGTGCTCGGCAACGGCGACATCTGGTCGGCCGAGGGCGCGCTGCGGATGATGCGCGAGACCGGCTGCGACGGCGTGGTCGTGGGGCGCGGCTGCCTGGGGCGGCCGTGGCTGTTCGGTGATCTGGTCGCCGCGTTCGAGGGCCGCGGCGGTGCCGGTGGCGGAGCCGCTGATGGATACGCGCGCCCCTCGCTGCGCCAGGTCGCGGACGCGATGCTGCGCCATGCGCGGCTGCTGGGGGAGTGGATCGGTGACGAGACGCGAGGGGTGATCGACTTCCGTAAGCACGTGGCCTGGTACCTCAAGGGCTTCTCGGTGGGCTCGGAGATGCGCAAGAAGCTGGCGATCACCTCGTCGCTGGACGAACTGGGCGCTCAGTTGAGCGAGCTCGATCTGGATCAGGCGTGGCCCATGGGCGCCGACGGGCCGCGTGGGCGTACGTCGGGGAACAACCGGGTCGTGCTGCCGGACGGCTGGCTGAGGGATCCGTACGACTGCGCGGGCATCAGTGCGGACGCGGAACTGGACACCTCGGGCGGCTGACCGGCGGCGCAGCGACGGTCGGGATGCCTGAGGCGTCCTGGGGTCCGGATGATGGAATCGGGTCGGGTGCAGCGGCGTGATTCTCGCCACCCCTGATAGAGGTAGCGCTCAGATGAGCGAAATGCGGACGGGTGCATCTCTCAAAGGGTGGCACTGAGTGCCATCCCTTTGGTCTTCGGATCATCGACGCTGAGGTGACTCTCCGCCGATAAATTCCAACATCACATCGCTGTGGGTGTCCATGTGTTCAGGACTTGAAGCAGGCGGTCTAAACCTCCCCCGCCTCAGGGCGCTTTCGATCTGGTGGCGGACGAGTGGTTAAGGCCGTATGACGCGCAAGTGGACGTACCCAGACGCCTTTGATCTGGGTATGTTCCTCGCCGTCAGGGCAGCCACCGAGTCCTCGAGGAGTCGAGACCCGTGTCGGAAAACAAAGATCAGAAGTTCGTCTACGACTTCACCGAGGGCAACAAGGACCTCAAGGACCTGCTCGGCGGAAAGGGTGCGAACCTCGCCGAGATGACCAACCTCGGCCTTCCCGTACCTCCCGGCTTCACGATCACCACCGAGGCGTGCAAGGTCTACCTCGAGAGCGGCCAGGAGCCCACCGCGCTCCGCGACGAGGTGAGTGCCCACCTCGACGCCCTCGAGCAGACGATGGGCAAGAAGCTCGGCCAGGCCGACGACCCGCTGCTGGTATCCGTACGGTCGGGCGCGAAGTTCTCGATGCCCGGCATGATGGACACCGTCCTCAACATCGGCCTCTCCGACGAGTCCGTGACCGGGCTCGCGCAGCAGGCCGGCGACGAGCGCTTCGCCTGGGACTCCTACCGCCGCCTCATCCAGATGTTCGGCAAGACCGTGCTGGGCGTCGACGGCGAGCTCTTCGAGGAAGCCCTCGACGAGGCCAAGGCGGCCAAGAAGGTCACCGTCGACACCGACCTCGACGCGGCCGACCTGAAGAAGCTGGTCAAGAACTTCAAGAAGATCGTCAAGACCGAGGCCGGTCGCGACTTCCCGCAGGACCCGCGCGAGCAGATGGACCTCGCCATCCACGCGGTCTTCGACTCGTGGAACACCGACCGGGCCAAGCTCTACCGTCGCCAGGAGCGCATCCCGGGCGACCTCGGCACGGCCGTCAACGTCTGTTCCATGGTCTTCGGCAACCTCGGCCCCGACTCCGGCACCGGCGTCGCCTTCACCCGCGACCCCGCCAGCGGCCACCAGGGCGTGTACGGCGACTACCTGCAGAACGCGCAGGGCGAGGACGTCGTCGCGGGTATCCGCAACACCGTGCCGCTCGCCGAGCTCGAGTCGATCGACAAGAAGTCGTACGACCAGCTGATGCAGATCATGGAAACCCTCGAGACGCACTACAAGGACCTGTGCGACATCGAGTTCACCATCGAGCGCGGCCAGCTGTGGATGCTGCAGACCCGGGTCGGCAAGCGCACCGCCGGTGCCGCCTTCCGGATCGCCACCCAGCTGGTCGACCAGGGCCTGATCGACGAGGCCGAGGCGCTGCAGCGCGTCAACGGCGCACAGCTGGCGCAGCTGATGTTCCCCCGCTTCGACGACAACGCCAAGACCGAGCTGCTCGGCCGCGGTATCGCCGCGTCGCCGGGTGCGGCGGTCGGCAAGGCGGTCTTCGACTCGTACACGGCCGTCAAGTGGTCGCGCTCCGGCGAGAAGGTCATCCTGATCCGCCGTGAGACCAACCCCGACGACCTGGACGGCATGATCGCCGCCGAGGGCATCCTGACCTCACGCGGCGGCAAGACCTCGCACGCGGCCGTCGTCGCGCGCGGCATGGGCAAGACCTGTGTCTGCGGCGCCGAGGACCTCGAGGTCGACACCAAGCGCCGCCGGATGACGGTGAACGGCACCGTCATCGAGGAGGGCGACGTCGTCTCCATCGACGGCTCCACCGGCAAGGTGTACCTCGGTGAGGTGCCGGTCGTGCCCTCCCCGGTCGTCGAGTACTTCGAGGGCCGGATGCACGCGGGCGCCGACGACGCCGACGAGCTGGTCGCCGCCGTGCACCGGATCATGGCGTACGCGGACCGGGTACGCCGGCTGCGCGTACGGGCGAACGCCGACAACGCCGAGGACGCGATGCGCGCACGGCGGTTCGGCGCGCAGGGCATCGGCCTGTGCCGCACCGAGCACATGTTCCTCGGTGAGCGCCGCGAGATGGTCGAGCGGCTGATCCTCGCCGACACGGACGACGAGCGCGAGCAGGCGCTGGGCGCCCTGCTGCCGCTGCAGAAGAAGGACTTCGTCGAGCTCTTCGAGGCGATGGACGGACTGCCCGTAACCGTCCGGCTCCTGGACCCGCCGCTGCACGAGTTCCTGCCGGACATCACCGAGCTGTCGGTGCGCGTCGCCCTCGCCGAGTCCCGCAAGGACGCCAACGAGAACGACCTGCGGCTCCTCCAGGCCGTGCACAAGCTGCACGAGCAGAACCCGATGCTGGGTCTGCGCGGCGTACGCCTCGGCCTGGTCATCCCCGGTCTGTTCGCCATGCAGGTACGGGCGATCGCCGAGGCCGCGGCCGAGCGCAAGAACGCCAAGGGCGACCCGCGCGCCGAGGTCATGATCCCGCTCGTGGGCACCGTCCAGGAGCTGGAGATCGTCCGCGAGGAGGCCGACCAGGTCATCGCCGAGGTGGAGGCCGCCACCGGTACGGACCTCAGGCTGACCATCGGCACGATGATCGAGCTGCCCCGCGCCGCGCTGACCGCCGGTCAGATCGCCGAGGCGGCACAGTTCTTCTCCTTCGGTACGAACGACCTCACCCAGACCGTGTGGGGCTTCTCCCGCGACGACGTCGAGGCCTCGTTCTTCACGGCCTACCTGGAGAAGGGCATCTTCGGGGTCTCCCCGTTCGAGACGATCGACAGGGACGGCGTCGGCTCGCTCGTACGCAGCGCGGTCCAGGCCGGCCGGGCCACGCGGCCCGACCTCAAGCTCGGTGTGTGCGGTGAGCACGGCGGCGACCCGGAGTCCGTGCACTTCTTCCACGAGGTGGGCCTGGACTACGTCTCCTGCTCCCCGTTCCGTATCCCGGTGGCGCGGCTGGAGGCGGGCCGGGCCGCGGCCCAGTCGTCCGGCAGCGACTCCCGATAGGGCGCCGGAGCCGTCGCCGGGGTCCGGGGGCATGCCCCCGGGACCCGGACCCGACCCTCACCGGTGACCCGGTGACAGCTCCGGAAACCAAAGGAAGGGGCGGGCGCCTTGTGCGGGGCGCCCGCCCCTTCCGCATGCCCGCGTAGGTCCGCCTTCAGGAAAGTCTCTCCGCACGCCGCTTCCGGCCGGCTCCATCGGGGCCGCTGGAATGGTCGGACCTCTTTCGCTCGCTGTTGAATGCCGGACCAGTAATGGGTCGACCGCGAACCTTTAACAACAATCGAATTTCTGCCATTCATAGCGCAAAGAATGGGCGGAACGCGGCCCGCGGATCCCCACCCGCGAGCCGCGCTCCATTACCCGTGCCGGACACGGAGCCGCAACCTCCGCCACCGCCGCCGGACGCGCAAAGCCCCCCACGGTCCTCGCTGCGTCACATCGGTGACAGAAGGTTTCATGCCCGACGTCGTACAGCCTTTCGGTTGCCCCCCAAGGCTCGCGAGGGCTTTCAAGTGTGGCTGAAACATCCTGGTAACGTCCCGTGACTGCGTGCATACTCAGTGGCGGGGGCGATTGCGGATGCAACATGTGGGGGTTCGGTGCTACGTATTCATTTCACTGCGGACGACTGGGCCCGGGTCAGGATCGCGGCCAGGCCGGACGCGTTGTGGGAATCGATTCTGAGCTTTCACCGATTGCGCGACCGGCGCGGTGCTCTGGTCTTCGGGGAATGGCGCTCTCAGGCCCGCGCCCGGGTGAGTGGTGAAACACGCCTCCTGGCCGCGCTGGTTCCGCCACGGGGTTATTTCCCGGACTTTCTGACCCCGCCGGAGGCCCGCGAAGGGCTGGACGCGGGCCTGGAGGCCCTGCGGGCCACCCCGCCCGCCCGGCTGCGCACCGAACTGGCCCTCGCGGCCGCCCAGCGCCCCGCGCTGCGTATGCTGCCCGGCCGGCTCGCCGCGCTCGCCGAGGGACGCAGCGAGCCGCTCGCCCGGCTCGTGGGGGCGCTGCGCACCTATTGGAAGGCCGCGCTGGAGCCGTACTGGCCGCATGTCCAGGCCAGGGTGGAGGCGGACCGTGCGGTGCGCGGGCGGGCGCTGCTCGACGGCGGTGCGGACGAACTGCTCGCCTCGCTGCCGCCGGCGCTGCGCTGGCGTGCCCCGGTGCTCGAGGCCGACTACCCCGTCGACCGTGAACTGCGCCTGGACGGACGGGGACTGCTGCTCCAGCCGTCGTTCTTCTGCCGCGGCACCCCGGTGGTCTACCGCGACTCCGAACTGCCGCCGGTCCTGGTCTATCCGGTCTCCCACAGCGGTGAGCCGGCCTTCGGCGACGGCGACGCCGGGGGCCCGTCGCTGGGACGCCTGGTGGGCCACACCCGCTCCGCGGTGCTCCAGTCCATCCGCGACGGCTGTACGACCAGCGAACTGGCCCGCAGGGCGGGGGTGTCCCTCGCCTCCGCGAGCCAGCACGCCGCGGTCCTGCGCGAGGCCGGGCTCGTGGTGACCCTGCGCCACGGCAACGCGGTGCTGCACACGCTCACTCCGCTGGGCGCCGCCCTGCTGCGCGGCGGCGCCCCGGTTCAGGCCGTGGCCTACGCCCGGAACGGACCGGTCACTTCGTAGGTGATGCCGCCCGACGAACTGCCGCTCGTGCCGCGCTGGCTGGAGAAGTACAGCCGCTGCCCGTTCGGCGAGAAGGCCGGACCGGTGATCTCCGAGCTCGACTGGCCGGTGATCCGCAGGAACGGCGCGACGACGTCGTCCGGCGTGATGATGCAGATCTCCATGTTGCCGCCGTCCTCCGCGACGAACAGATCGCCCGAGGAGGAGCCGGTGACGTTGTCGACGCCGGTCAGCGGGGCACCGCCGCCGACGACCAGCGAGTCGTCGTAGGCCAGCTCATACGTGCTGGTGGCCAGGTTGAGCTGCCACAGACGGTTGTCGCCCTTGGTGGTGAACCAGACCGTGTCGTTGGCGTAGTGGCAGCCCTCGCCGCCGTTGAACTTCTTCGAGCCGGACACCTGGTTGCGGGTCGCGGTCGGCGAGCCGTCCGGGTCGGGGACGGTCTGCCAGGTGAAGGAGCCGGAGGTGGCGGTACCGGCCTTGAGCACCTGGAGCGTGCCGGAGGAGAGGTTGCCCCAGGTGGTGGGGATGAAGCGGTAGAAGCAGCCGCTGGACTCGTCCTCGGTCAGGTAGATGACCTGGCGCACCGGGTCGGCGGCCGCCGCCTCGTGCTTGAACTTGCCCATCGCGGGGCGCTGCACGGCCGCGTTCACGCCGTACGGGTCGGTCTCGTAGACGTAACCGAGGCTGACCTCCTCGCAGGACAGCCAGGTGTTCCACGGGGTCTTGCCACCGGCACAGTTCTGGCGGGTGTTGGACAGGATCCGGTACGCGCCGGTGACCGTGCCGGACGAGTTGAACTTGACGGCGCTCGCGCCGCCCGACGGGTTGATCTCCGAGTTGGAGACGTAGATCCAGCCCGATCCGTCGGCGAAGCAGGCGCCGCCGTCAGGGGCGTTGTGCCAGGTGTACGAGGTGCCGGAGACCACCTGGCTGGACCGGGCGATCACGCGGCTGGTGAAGCCGCTGGGCAGCATGATGCCATTGGCGTCCGCCGCGCCGAGCGCCCCGTACGGGCCGGGGCCGGGCTGCGCCGGGGCCGCGGACGCGGCGCCCTGCATCAGTGTGCCGCCGAAGGCGGCGGCCGAGGTACCGATGACTGCACCGCGCAGGAAACTGCGACGTTCCACGTGTCACTCCAGGGTGTGGATGACTGCCCCGTCGCGCCGGTCGACGCCACAGGGTTCGCGCGTTCCGGAACCTAGAAGTAGCGAGTTGACGGAACGTCAACAAGCGATGAAGCGGAGACGTCGAATGTATTCGGCCATGTTCATACGCAACTCCTTTGAGGTCAGGCGGCTTTCGGGGCGCGTAGAGCCGTCGATTCGTATCGCGTGGGCAGCGCGTTCACCTCTTCTGAGCTGGTACAACGAAGGTCTCGGACCGCCGCATCCTGCACTCGCGTCACAGTGGCGCCCGTATGAACCTTGCTCAACACCCGTTCAGCTGTGGCCGGATCCGGATGCAGCACCCCGAGGTGCACGGTGACGACGCGGATGCGGACCCACTCACCGCTCCAGCTCCGTGAGCCAGGCGCGAAACGCCGCCCGGTCCCGGGAGATCTGGTCCCAGTCCCGGTAGAAGGCGTTGTCGCGCTCCGAGTGCCCGGCGGCGTACGACGGACGGGCACCGCCCGGCACCGGGCTCACCGCGTCGATCACCCAGGACGGCAGCATCATTGCCCCCGGCCGCGGCGTCAGCTCACCGACGACCTCCTCCACGGTCACCAGCACCCGGCTTGCCGCCAGCACGGCCTCCTTCTGCACCCCGGTCAGGCCCCACAACTGCACCGCGCCCGAACGGTCGGCCTGCTGGGCGTGGATGATCGTCACATCCGGGTTAAGCGCGGCCACAGCCACCAACTCCTCGCCCGTGAAAGGACACTTCACACTCGAGACCGTGTCCGAGCGGGCGATGTCGCCGGAGCCGCGACAGCCCCGATAGCCGCGCAGCACCGCGAACGGCAGCCCGGAAGCGCCCGCCACATAGCGGTGCGCCATGCCCGCGTGGCTGTGCTCGTCCAGCTCCAGCGGGCGCGGCCAGCCGTTCTCCACGGCGTCCCGGAACCGGTGCAGCGAGCCCGCCCCGGGACTGCCGCCCCAGGAGAAGACCAGCTTCCTCACCAGGCCGGCCCCGATCAACTGGTCATGAACGATGTCCGGGGTCATCCGGGCCAGGGTCAGATCGGTGATGCCCTGGCGGATGATCTCGTGCGCCGCGGCGAACGGGATCAGATGGGTGAAGCCCTCCAGCGCGAGGGTGTCGCCGTCGTGGACGAGGTCCGCCACGGCATCGTGCAGGCTACGGATCTCCGCCATCGTCGCGCTCCGTGATGCTCGGTGCCCGGGCTGGTCACAGTTCCGGCAGAAATTCCCGGGACAGCGATGAGTATGGCCCGACGTCCCCGTCTACCTCATGGAACGCACGGCACAGCACCACTTACGGATGAGAGAGGCAGCCATGCCCCAGATGATCTTCGTCAACCTGCCCACGCGCGACCTGGACGCCATCACGTCGTTCTGGAGCAAGCTCGGGTACTCCTTCAACCCGCAGTTCACCGACGACAACGCCGCCTGCCTGGTCATCAGCGACACCATCTTCGCGATGCTGCTCACCGAGCCGCGGTTCAAGGACTTCACGAAGAAGGAGATCGCGGACGCCGCCGTCTCAACCGAGGTCATCCTCTGCCTCAGCGCCGACAGCCGGGAAAAGGTCGACGAGCTCGCGGACGCCGCCCTCGCCGCCGGCGGCACACCCGCCAACGACCCCCAGGACTACGGATTCATGTACGGGCGCTCCTTCCAGGACCCCGACAACCACCTGTGGGAGGTCATGTGGATGGACGAGGAGGCGGCGAGGAAGGCGATGGCCGAGGGCCGGTGAGGCGAGGCGCCGTGGCCGAGGACGCCTCATGGCCCGAAAGGGCGGCCGCTCACGCGTCGCGAGGCGTCAGGGCAGTGACATGCGACGCGTGAGCGGAGTTCGCGGTGCGGTACGGCCGGCTCAGTGCAGCCGCACCTCGTACGTCGTCACCGACATCGACTCGTCGTCCAGGCAGCGCCCGCTCTCCAGGTCGAAGCGCTGCTTGAGCAGCGGCGAGGCGACGAACGGGCGGCCCTGGAACGAGCCGACGAGCCCACGCGACAGGACCTGCGCCCCGCTGAACGGGTCGCGGTTGTCGATGGCGTACGGCGTGCCCTCACGGTCCAGGAAGATCGCGGCCTGCCGGCCGTCGGGCAGCAGGGCCGCAACCCCGCGGCCCGGCGTCAGATGCGCCGGCGAGCACAGCGCCAGCCAGTCCTGGCCCACCCGGAGCTGGACCTGCGTTTCCGTCTTCTCAGGGGCGATCGTCATCGGACGGCGGTACCTTCCAGGGCTTGTTCCAGCGGACGGATGGACAGCAGCGGCAGATCGGGCTTGACCTGGTCGCGCTCGGGCACGAACTTCACCGTGGGGTCCGGCACATCGGGCGCGTTGACGAAGGAGACGAAGCGGCGCAGCCGCTCCGGGTCGTTGATGGTCTGCGACCACTCGTCGCGGTAGTTGGCGACATGGTCGGCCATCAGCGCCTCCAGCTCGGCGCAGATGCCCAGCGAGTCGTTCACGACCACGTCCCGGATGTGGTCGAGGCCGCCCTCGATCCGCTCCAGCCACGTCGAGGTGCGCTCGAGCCGGTCGGCGGTGCGGATGTAGAACATCAGGAACCGGTCGATCAGACGGATCAGTTCGGCGTCGGACAGGTCCTGCGCCAGCAGATCCGCGTGGCGCGGGGTCGCGCCGCCGTTGCCGCCGACGTACAGGTTCCAGCCGTTGGCCGTCGCGATCACACCGAAGTCCTTGGACTGGGCCTCCGCGCACTCGCGCTGGCAGCCGGATACCGCCGACTTCAGCTTGTGGGGAGAGCGCAGGCCCCGGTAGCGCAGCTCCAGGTCGATCGCCATACGGACCGAGTCCTGCACGCCGTAGCGGCACCAGGTCTGCCCCACACAGGACTTCACGGTCCGCAGTGCCTTGCCGTAGGCGTGCCCGGACTCGAAGCCGGCGTCCACCAGCCGGGCCCAGATCTGCGGCAGCTGGTCAACGCGCGCACCGAACAGGTCGATCCGCTGACCACCGGTGATCTTGGTGTAGAGGCCGTAGTCACGGGCGACCTCACCGATCACGATCAGCTTCTCGGGAGTGATCTCGCCGCCCGGGATGCGCGGCACGATCGAGTACGAGCCGTTCTTCTGCATGTTGGCGAGGAAGTGGTCGTTGGTGTCCTGCAGCGCCGCCTGCTCGCCCTCCAGCACATAGCCGTCCGCGCCGATGGTCGGCGCCAGCGAGGCGATGACCGAGGCAACGGTCGGCTTGCAGATCTCGCAGCCGTTCGTGCCCCGGGCCGCCTCACGGCCGTGTGCGTCCAGCAGCTGCTGGTACGAGGTGATGCGCAGCGCCCGCACGATCTCGTACAGCTCCTGCCGGGTCTGGCCGAAGCAGGCGCACAGCCCCTTGTCGACCTCGACGCCCGACGCCTCCAGCTCGGCG
Source organism: Streptomyces sp. NPDC002889 (assembly GCF_042888425.1). Lineage (NCBI taxonomy): Bacteria > Bacillati > Actinomycetota > Actinomycetes > Kitasatosporales > Streptomycetaceae > Streptomyces > Streptomyces sp. NPDC002889. The sequence goes on along the minus strand of NZ_JBIAPT010000012.1, from coordinate 4,980 downwards.
TTGACCAGCTGGCCCAGCACCTTGACGCAACTGCCGCAGCCCGTACCGGCCTTGGTGCACTTCTTCACCTCGGGCACGGTGGTGCACGAGTGCTCGGTGACCGCGCCGCGGATCGCGCCCTTGGTGACGTTGTGGCAGCTGCAGATCACGGCCTCGTCGGGCAGCGCGGCGGGACCCAGTGCGACGGGGCCGCCGGCGCCGGCGGGCAGCACCAGCTGCTCGGGGGAGACGGGCGGAACCGAGCCGGTCAGCGCGCGCAGCGTGCCGTACGTCTCCGCGTCGCCGACCAGGATGCCGCCGAGCAGCGTGCCCTGCGGGTCGATGACCAGCTTCTTGTAGATGCCCGAACGGGAGTCGGAGTAGACGACGTCGAGACAGCCCTCGGCCGCGCCGTGCGCGTCACCGAAGGAGGCCACGTCCACACCGAGCAGCTTGAGCTTGGTGGACAGGTCGGCGCCGGTGAAGGACCGGACGTCGCCCTCCAGCGCCGCGGCGGCCGTCTCGGCCATCTCGTAGCCGGGCGCGACGAGACCGTAGACGCGGCCGTCCGAGGCCAGTGCGCACTCGCCGATCGCGAAGACCGAAGGGTCCGAGGTCCGGCACTGTTCGTCGACGACGATGCCGCCGCGCTCGCCCACGGCGAGCCCGGCGTCACGGGCGAGCTGGTCCCGGGGCCGTACGCCGGCCGAGAAGACCACCAGGTCGGTGGGGAGCACCGAACCGTCCGACAGGGCCATGCCGTTGACCGCGCCCGCCTCGCCGACGGTGACCTCCTGGGTACCGACGCCCGTGTGGACGCTCAGCCCCATGTTCTCGATGGTGCGCAGCAGGGCCGCGCCGCCGCCCGCGTCCACCTGCACCGGCATCAGCCGCGGCGCGAACTCCACGATGTGGGTCTCGAGCCCCAGGCCCTTGAGCGCGCCCGCCGCCTCCAGACCGAGCAGGCCGCCGCCGACGACCGCGCCGACGCGGGCCGTCTTGGCGTACTCCTCGATCGCGAGGATGTCCTCGATCGTGCGGTAGACGAAGCAGCCCTCGGCGTCCTTGCCCGGCACCGGCGGCACGAACGGATACGAGCCCGTGGCCAGGACGAGCGTGTCGTACGCGATCGTCAGCCCGGCCCGCGAGGTGACCGTGCGGGCGGCCGTGTCGATGGCCTCGGCCGGGTCGTCCAGGTACAGCTCTATGCCGTGCCGCTCCAGGAAGCCGTCCTCGACCATGGACAGGTCGTCGGGGGTGTTTCCGGAGAAGTACGAGGTCAGCCGCACCCGGTCGTAGGCCGCCCGGGGCTCCTCGCACAGCACGACGATCCGCGCCCGGTCGGTGACGCCCCGCTCTGCGAGGGCCTCCAGGAATCGCTGGCCGACCATGCCGTGGCCGACGACCACGATCGTGGGGGTGGACTTCGCAGGCATGTCAGAGGCCTCCATCATTCGTGAGCAGGTGGAGCAGGGGCACGGAGTCAGGCAGGGCCTCGTCGCCCTCCCAGGCCCGGGCGAGCGCGCCGACCGAGGCGAGATCCCCGAGCAGTACCCCGCCGACGAGCCGGTCCCCGCGGACGACGACCTTGCGGTACGCGCCCCGGGTGGCGTCGGCGAGCTGGACGACGTCGTCCCCCGGGCGGGGGGTCGGGTCGCCGAAAGCGGCCAGATCGAGCGGTCCGGCCATGGAGTGCGGGTGGCGCTCGCTCTCGACGGCCGGGACGGGTGCGGTCAGCGTCAGCCGGGTCAGGGCCCGGGTGCCGGTGTAGCGGGGCGCGGCGCCGGTGCGGCGGGGCGCGGCGCCGGTGTCCGCCTCCGCCTCCGCCTTCAGGACGGACGCGAGAACGTCCGCCTGCTCAAGGGCCGGGCCCGCCAGCCCATGGACGACGCCGGCGTGCTCGGCGCAGTCGCCGATGGCGTGGATGCGGGGATCCGAGGTGCGCAGCTCGTCGTCGACGACGATGCCGCGCCGCACCTCGAGCCCGGCGTCCACCGCCAGGCCCACCCGGGGGCGCACCCCGCAGGCCAGCACCACGATCTCGGCCTCCAGCGCATAGCCGTCGGCGAGCGCGACCGCGCTGACCGCGCCGTCGTCGCCGCAGCGCAGCCCGCGCACCCGGCACTCCGTGTGCACCTCGACCCCGAGGGACTCCAGATGCGTGCGCAGCAGCGCGGACGCGGAGACGTCGAGCTGGCGTTCCATGAGGTGCTCGCCCTGCTGGGCCAGCACCACACGTGCGCCGCGGGAGGCGAGAGCGCGGGCCGCGGACACGCCGAGCAGCCCGCCGCCGACGACGACCGCGCGGATGCCGGGGACCACTGCCTCGGAGAGCGCCGCGCAGTCGTCCATGGTGCGGAAGGGGTGCACGCCCTCGGGAAGCCCGGGGCCGATACCGCGCAACGGTGGCAGTACCGGGTTCGAACCGGTCGCGAGGACCAGCCGGTCGTACGGTACCGATGTGCCGTCCGCGCAGTGCACCAGGCGCCGCTCGCGGTCGACGGAGGCCGCCCGTACCCCGCGCCGCACCGGCACCTCGGGCAGGGCGATCACCTCGGGGCCATAGCGCCCGGCGAGGACCTCCGCGAGGAGCACCCGGTTGTACGGGGCGTGCGACTCCTCGGCGAGGACGGTGACGCGGGCACCCGCGCCGAGCTGACGCGCGAGCCGCGTGCCTGCCGTCCCGCCGCCGATCACCACGATCTCTGAAGCCATGCATGCAGCGTGCGGCGTCGGTGTTACCCGGCAGGTTCCCTTCTGTTTCCCACGAGCAACCTTGCCCTCAGCGCCCCGGGGCCCGGCCTGTGAGGGGAGCCGCTCGCTCCCCGGTGCCGCGAGGGCCCCGGGAACCTCAGGAGAGGCTCAGGAACCGGCGGATCGTTGGACGGGCCACGTATCTCGTTCGTAGGGTCCTGGGCGTGCCCGACATATCACTGACCACACTCGTCGTCCTGTGCATCGCGGCCCTCGCGGCCGGCTGGATCGACGCGGTGGTGGGCGGCGGTGGACTACTGCTCCTGCCCGCCCTGCTGCTCGGACTGCCGAACATCCAGGCCGCGCACATCCTGGGCACCAACAAGGCCGTCGCGATCGTCGGCACCTCCGGCGCGGCCCTCACCTACGTACGCAGGACCCCGGTGCAGGTGAAGACCGCCGTACGGATCGGTGTCGCGGCCCTCACAGGCTCCATGGGCGGGGCGTTCTTCGCGGCAGGCATCAGCAGCGAGGTGCTCCGTCCCGTGATCATGGTGGTGCTGCTCGGCGTCGCCGAGTTCGTGATGCTGCGCCCCTCCTTCGGTACGGGGACGGACGCAGGGGACCGCCGTGTCGGCCGGACCCGCGCCGTCGTGGCGGTCGTCCTGGTCGGGGGCGGGATCGGTTTCTACGACGGCCTCTTCGGCCCGGGCACCGGCACGTTCCTGGTCCTCGCGCTCACCGCGGTACTCCACCTCGACCTGGTGACCGCATCGGCCAACGCCAAGATCGTCAACGTGTGTACCAACGCCGGTGCGCTGGCGATGTTCGCGTACCAGGGAACGGTGCTGTGGCAGTTGGCCGCGCTGATGGCGGTATTCAATCTGGCGGGCGCGATGATCGGCGCCCGGATGGCCCTGAGGAAGGGCAGCGAGTTCGTGCGCGGGGTGTTGCTGTTCGTCGTCTTCTCGCTGGTCGCGAAGCTGGCCTTCGACCAGTGGACGGCGTGACCCGCGGGGGTTGTCCGGGCTGCTGCCGCTCCCGGTGACGGTCGGGGCCGGTCAGGGGGCGTAGGCGTTGGCGGTCTCGGCGTGGAGGGCGTTGGCGCGCGCGGTGACCTCGGTCAGGACGCGGGCGGCGATCGCCAGATCCTCGGCCGGGAGGTCGCCGTAGACCCGCGCACCCAACTCGGTGCCGAGCGCCGCGATCCGGGCCTGGAAGGTGCGGCCCGGCCCGGTGAGGGCGACGCGGTCCGCATCGCCGTCCGGCGACTCGAGCAGCTCGGCGTCGACCAGCTCGGCCACGGTGGCGAGCGCCGTCGCCTCGTCGATCTTCAGGGTCGACGTCAGGCGGTGCACTACCGCGGCCACGTCGGCGGCGCCGCCCTGGCTCGCGGTCGCGTTCAGGGCCATGGACTGGAGGAACGTATTGCCGGTACGGGCCAGCTCGCGGTCCAGAAGGGCGCGCGTCGCGTAGTGGGCCTGCCCGACGATCTGGCTGTTGAGAACCGGGGTGGTGGACATGGTTACTCCTTGGACGAAGTCGGTGTCGCTATCGGGGCGGGCGGTGCGTCGAGCGGGGCTTCGAGCAGCAGTTTCAGCTCGCGCGTGAGCACCTCGGTACGCGGGCCGTCCAGTCCGCCGAGCGGCGCGAGCAGCCGGTCGAGCAGCTCGTGCACGACCGTGATGGCGCGGCTGCCGGCGTCCCGGCCCTCAGGGGTGAGCGAGAGCTGGACCGCGCGGGTGTCGGCCGGATCGGGGGTGCGTCGGACGAGTCCCGCCGACTCCAGGGTGCGGGCCAGCTTCGAGACGTACAGCGGCTCCAGACCGGTGTGGTCGGCGAGTTGGCGCTGGCTTGGGCTCTGCCCGGACCGCTGCATGCCGTGCAGCGAGGCGAGCAGGGCGTACTGCGCGTGGGTCAGCCTCAGTGGTGCGAGTGCCCGGTCGACGGCGACGCGCCATTTCGTCGACAGACGCCAGACCAGGTAGCCGGGCGTCGGACCGTTCGGTGCGGAGGTCATGCGGGATACTGTACATGAATACTATGTCCATGGCTAGTACTTGGATCCCTTCCGCCATCAGGCCTTGGCCGGCATTGCGCAGGGGTGGCGGGTGCACGAACCGGTCCTGGCCTGGGCCGGGTCGGCGTGGTGAACGTGGGGCCGCCCTCCTGGTCTTGATGGTGGCGGCTGCGGGTCGGGTGTCAAGGGCGTTCGGTCGTTCCTCCCTCGCGTCGCCGTTGGCGATTTCGCTTCGCTTCACCCTTGACTCCCGCCCCTTCACCGCCGGGAAATGCTCTTGGGAGGGC